>JAUUNJ010000233.1 GCA_030844625.1 Roseburia sp.
TTGAAGATATGTATTGCGGATGCTTCTTCCATGTATAGGTAATATTTGATGGTGGATAAAAATATTTTAGAAAAAATTTGGAGCTGCAAAATGAAAATTAGAAATCCGTTTAAAAATCTAACAAGGTTTGAAAGGCTGCTTTGGTCATGCTCAATTATAGTGGTGATGGCTTCCTTTGTACTGTCAGATGGAATGAATGTGCTGACCCTTATTGCCTCACTAATCGGAGTGACTGCTCTTATATTTGTGGCAAAGGGTGATGTCTGGGGACAGATTTTAACGGTGCTTTTTAGTGTTGTATATGGAATGATATCATTTCAGTTCAGGTATTATGGAGAAATGATTACATATCTGGGAATGACAATGCCCATTGCCATGTTGTCAGTATATACATGGGTTAAAAATCCGTATCAGCAAACAAATGAAGTCAGAGTTCATAAACTTGGAAAGGGGCAGATATGGCTGCTGGGAATTTCAACTATTTTTATTACACTTGTTTTTTATTATATTTTGAAAGCCTTTGGTACTGCGAATCTTTTCTTCAGCACTATATCAATCACCACAAGTTTTTCTGCATCCTGTCTTATGATGTTCAGAAATCAGTTCTATGCTTTGGCTTATGCTGCTAATGATATTGTTTTAATAATATTATGGGTTCTGGCAACTATAGAAAATATTTCTTATCTGCCAATGGTATTATGCTTTGTGATGTTTTTAATTAATGATATTTATGGTTTTTTCAATTGGAAAAGGATGGAGTTAAGACAGAATGAAAAACTCCAAAGCTGACATCTTAAAAAGCGGGATATAAACTCCCGCTTTTTGAAAACATACATTGTATTTCATGGTAATGAATTATTACAAATAATCCTCACGAATTGGTGTAAATACATCTACAACCTCTCCAGCTTCAAGAACTTCAAAGGAGTGAGGAATGTTTCCCGGAATGGAATAACTGTCACCGGCATTTAATTCAAATTCCTGTTCATCTATTATCATTCTGTATTTTCCGGATATTACATATCCGCTCTGCTCATGGGGATGGGTGTGCATAGTTGCAAAATTTCCTGCCACATAATTCATTTTTGTTACCATAGATTTTTCACCCACAGCAAGGGAATCCAGGGAAACCCCTTTAAAAGTTCTCTTTTTTGCATCTTCCTTTTTTATAACCATTTTCGTCGGCATCGCTGAATCCTCCTCTACAATAAGTTCAAATTGAATATCCGCCCGCTCATAGTCCTGATAGTCGTTCGTCAGCGGAACTTCTCTAAATCCCATCTTTTCATAAATATGTAAGGCAGGTTTCAATTTTCGGTTTGAAATAAAAGTAAGTTTTGTAGCACCGTGTGTGATGGCGTAATCCATGCATGCTTTCATAACAGCACTTCCAGCCCCCTTACCGGTATATTGACCTTTAGCTGCCAGTTTGCACAGTTCCCAGACATTATCGTTAAGCGGCATAACCATGCATGTAGCGAGAACTTGGTTATCTTCCAGTGCAAAGAAAATCATGGAACCGGAGTTTATAAAATCCTCCACGTGGTTTAAAACTTTCAGGTCATCTTCCTCCATAGTAAAATATCTTTCAATCCATGCGGTGTTCAATTGAATAAAATCTTTTTCGTATTTCCTCTGATAAGGTATAATTTCCATTTAATGTGCCTCTCTTCAAAAATTATTTCAGACGTCTTGCTTTATTATAGCTTCATATGATACGATAAGTAAAATTAATCTATTTAATGTAAACATTAGGAAAGGCGATTTGTCAAAATGAACAGGTATATAGCATTACAAAAAATAATGGAACTGGGCAGTTTTACAAAGGCGGCAGAAGAGTTGGGATACACCCAATCATCAATTAGTCAGATGGTAGCGTCACTGGAAAAGGAGTTGTCTATAAAATTATTGAAACGATCACGTACAGGAGTGAAGTTGACCATCGAGGGTGAGGAATTATATCCATTTATTGAAAGAAGTATTCTTCAGTATCGTGCCATGCAGGAGAAGGCAAACGAAATTAAAGGTCTGGAAACAGGAATTATCCGTGTAGGGACAATATCAAGTATTACCTGCCACTGGATGCCCCGGTTAATAAAGGGGTTTCAGGAGCTTTATCCCAATGTTCAGTTTCTGTTTCATCAGGGGGACTACAGTTCCATACAGGAATGGATTAAAACCGGTGCGGTAGATTTTGGCTTTATTACACCGCCGGCTGTTACAGAGTTGGAAACAATTATGATTAAAGAGGGTGAAATGCTTGCTGTTTTGCCAAAGAAACATCCATTGGCAGATCATCAATCTGTCAGTTTGGAGGAGATTGCATCGGAACCGTTTATTTTGTTGGAAGAAGGGCATTACAGTGAACCCATTGAGGCATTTCGTGCTGCCGGATTAGAACCGGATATTAAGTATACCATACATGATGACTATGCAATTATGACAATGGTTGAAGCAGGACTGGGAATCAGCATTCTGGCGGAACTGGTATTGAGGCGGACCAATTATGATATTGTCTGTCGTCCGGTCAATCCTCCTGTATTCAGAAATCTGGCTATAGGTTACAAGGATAAAAACAGTTTGCCTATCGCCAGTAAGTATTTTATAGAATATTTAAAAGAAAATATAGACAAACTTCCATAAGGAGAATGTTCCTTGATATGTTATTAAAACATTGATGGTAAAATTAATGACTGGAATAGTTTAAATGTAAATATTTAGTTAAATTTATTTAAATAACACCTATTTTTTATGTATTTTCTGATTGTATATGTTATACTTTTTTCAGAATAAAATGTTTGATGAATATCAATGAAATGCAACGGAAAAAATACTAAATATAATATATTAGTAAGGATGGCGTATGACAAAAAATATGGGGAATGAAAAAGAATTAATGAACGATGTAGATAACGGGAATGTTAAGGAACAGAATAATATTGAAAAAACAGAAAGAGGAATGAACGATAGACACAAAAAAATTGTAAGTATAATAGGATTTATCATTTTTCTTTTATTTTCAGCACTGGTTGGATGGTTTATCGGGAAACCTCTTTTTCAGTATGTTGATGAGCCGGAACAGTTTAAAACCTGGGTTTCAGGATATGGAATGTGGGGATGGCTGATTTGTATCGGAATGATGGTCTTACAGATCGTTATAGCCATTATACCGGGCGGGGCTCTGGAAATTGGAGCAGGTTATGCTTTTGGCACAATAGAAGGTTCTATTATTTGTATTATAGGTTCTATAATAGGCTGTGCCATAGTTTTTCAGTTTGTAAGAGTTTTTGGAGTGAAATTAGTGGAGGCTTTTTTCTCAATTAATAAAATACGTTCGTTAAAATTTTTACATGATGAAAAAAAGAGAGATATGCTTGCCTTTATTATATTTCTTCTGCCGGGAACACCGAAAGATCTGCTGTCATATTTTATGGGACTGACAGATATGAAATTATCAAGGTGGCTTTTAATTTCTACTGTTGCCAGAACTCCGGCGATTGTGATAAGTGCCATGGGTGGAGATGCTCTTGGAAGTAAAAAATATGTAATGGCAATTGTGGTGTTTATTGTTACTGTGATTATCAGCATTGTAGGAATGATTTTTTATAAGAAACTATGTAAGCGGCATGAGAACAGAAAAATGAATAAATAGCAGGAGAACTATGGACAGGGAAAAATATAGAGAAATAAAAAAAATTATTTTTATGCTGGCAGGAATTGTATTACTAATCGTATACAGTGGAGTAATATTTAAAGCGGCAGGAAATGTTATTGATGCGTTTCAGCCTTTTATTGCGGGTATTATTATTGCCTTTATTATTAATATACCGATGTCATTAATCGAAGATAAGCTGTTAAAAAAATGGAACGGTAAAGCTGCTTCCAAACTGAAAAGAGCAGTCAGCCTGATACTTTCACTTTTGGTTATTGTAGCAATGATTTCTTTGATTGTATTTACTATAGTTCCTCAGCTTGCAGAAACCATTTCAGATATAGGAAACAGAATACCGGAATTCAGTGAAGAATTTTTTGCATTACTTGACAGTGCCACCAAAGGTGTGCCGGAAATCAACAAATATGTTATGGAAATAAGTCACAATAAATTTGAATGGCAGAAAGCACTTGGAGGTGTGGCATCATTTTTACAAAATGGAGGAACTACAGGGCAGTTGGTTTCTTCGACTGTCAATGTGGCAAGTTCCATAGCAGGATTTGTCGTAAAGACAATAATTGGTATTGTATTTTCGATATATCTTCTGGTAAGTAAAGAGAAACTGATAAGACAGACTAAATTAATATGTAGTACATATATGTCACAGAAAGTATTTAATTACAGCATTCATGTAATAGCAGTTCTATCAGATAATTTTAGAAAATTTGTGATGGGGCAATGTCTGGAAGCATGTATTTTAGGAACACTTTTTGGAATCAGCATGAAGATAGTTGGAATTCCATATGCTTTGCTTGTGGCAGTTCTGATAGGGTTTACTGCATTGATTCCGATTGCAGGAGCCTTCATAGGATGCTTTATTGCAGCCTTTCTCATATTGATGGTTTCGCCAATAAAGATGATAGAATTTTTGATTTTGTTTATTATATTGCAGCAGTTAGAAGGTAAACTGATATATCCGCGAGTGGTAGGTACTTCGGTAGGACTTCCTGCAATATGGGTGTTTATTGCGGTGACTGTAGGCGGAAGTCTTATGGGTGTGCTGGGTATGCTTTTATTCATTCCATTGACTTCTACTGTATATACTTTGGTCAGGGAAGATGTTAGAAGGAGAAGCAGGACAAAAAATAAAAAGAGCAAAAAAGAAAACGGATAGTTTCCTATCCGTTAAATTGCAAAACATGGTGTTC
>JAUUNJ010000234.1 GCA_030844625.1 Roseburia sp.
GGATAGCGATTACAAAATTTTTAGAAACAGCCTTATAGATGACAAGAAAGATACCCTTCCAGAGAGCATGGAAGGGTATAATTTTATTTGTCTGGATTGTATTGATGGCTCAATGATGGAAGAAAATGAAAATATCTGTGGAATTATTTTTGCGAAAATGTTAGAGATACTTACGCAGGAGGAAAAGGGAAAAACCGGTAATGAAATTAGAAGAATCAAGAGGGAAAATCAATTTTTTGCTGTAGATAAATCACAGATGCTGGCACTGTTTGATAAAGTTCATGATAGTTTATGTGATATAGAGGATAGAAGAAATAGCCAAAACAGTCAGAATAGCGGGTTGTCTTCTGTGGATACATTGAGGAATCTGTCTCATAGCATGGATTTGAGAGAGAGAATTAATGAGTTGGTACAGAATTTTTTGGGATTTGTGTCAGCAAATAGGACAAACTCTCAACAGATGGGCAAAGAGTTTCTGGTGGTGAGCATTGATGATTTGGACATGAATAAAAAAAATGGATATATGATGCTGGAGCAACTGCACAGATATTTTATGGTTCCGAATGTAATTATATATATTACAGCATCAGGTGACGAGGTGTTAAGTTTATGCTATAAACACTTTGTTGATAAGAAGGCTGAGAGGGCGATAAAAGAGGGGCAGAAAAAACTCGCAAAGTCATACATAGATAAGGTGTTGCCGTTTTCAAATAGAATATATATGCCGGAAGTTTCTAATGGTATGGTTGAATACAAAATAGAGAAAGGAAAGGATGAAGAAAAAGAAGAAGTTACACTAAAAGAATATTTCCTAAAAAATATTGCAGAGAAGACGTGGGTGCACTTTGATGGTTGCGGGCAAAAGACTCATTTTTACCAGCCGGGTGACTTGCGAATATTGACTAATTTTGATCTGTTTTTGAAGGAATTACCAGAAATATATAAGGAGAATAAGTTCGATAAAATTGCTTTCGAGCGAAACATTGATAAACTGTTTGATGATGTGTGTAATAGACTGGCTACAGACAAATTGGACACACATATCTATCAATATTTTATGCAGATAAAGAAGATGAGTCCTGACCGTCAGGGGTACGAGATTACGCAGTTTTTTATTAGAGGAATGGAAGAAGGAATATATATAAAAGACTACAGGAGATTTATGTACAGTTACGGTGAACTGCTCAAAGGTATCTATGTATATGGAAGAAAGGGAATAGAAAACAAATTATTTATACATTGCGTTCTGGCATTGGAAACATTATGTCTGACAAATATTTATCGTAATTCATTTACGATTAGTGATAACAACGAATATCAGATTAATTCGGAGGAACGAGATAAGCTCATTAAGTGCATGTGTAGTTCAATCTCCGGTAGCTGGGGAAATAAACTCTTACCTAAGATTGGCAGAGGACCGGGATATATATCTGCAACATCTGTGCCAGTTGCATGGGGATATATAGAAGGGAGCGTTGAAAAATGTATTATTGATATAGATGAAAGCCTGTTGGAAAAAGATAGAAAAGAGATCGTGAACGCTCTTTTGGAAGATGAAAACGTTCAACTTGTGAAAATGTTAGAAACATTACTGTTGTTCATATCCAACAAAAATGTAAAAATAAGTTTTGCCATCGAAGAACAGTCTATGAAAGAAGAGACGGAGTCGCATAGTGGAATAGATGAAACAGTGTCTCCAAAAAGCGGAGATGGTAGTGCTGATTCTTTAAAAAAGAAATTAACAATGTCATTTGATAGTTCTGAAATACGTTTTGACATACTTGGATTTGTACTGAAAAGTATGTCGAGTGAAGATGCAATTGCGGATGTACATGAGTCAATAGCAGATGCTATCGTAAGATTTGAGGAGGATTTATCAAAAAAAGAAGATATTAAAAGAGAAATTGCTAAGCACTCTATGCAGGATGATTTTAAAGAATGGGAGAAAGCAAATGGATATCTGGCAATGCCGGTACATTCTACGGATATTGTATATAACGTTATCAAAAGAGCAAAGGATAAATGCTATAATGAAAATCCACATACAATAAAACCAGAAGATATTTTTGATAATATAAAGCGTTTGTTTTTGAATATCGGCGAACTGTTAGGAAAGGAAGATGAATTTTATAATAGTTGTAATGCAGGAATCAAGACGGAGTATCAAGGTAAATTCGCTGAAAATCCTTTGGTAAAAATAATAACGGAGGATGTTCTTACGCAGAATGCCAAATCGATAATTCAGAATGCTATTGTGTCTATTGCAAAGGAATCCTCAACCAGAGCAAATGATGAGTCATATTGGGGGGATGATTCATGATGGACAATATTGAAAAGGTTCTCAAGAATCTTTTCAGAAGAGCGGAAATAGACAGAATAATAAATAATGAGATTTTATGTTATGCGGTTAAGGAAAATGAATTTCTGAGAATGATGACTAATTATCTTGGACAGTATAGTGATACAGAACTGAAAAATATGTATTTGTATTTGGCTGAAAGTTTTTTGCCTAAATATTATGCGGCGGAAAAACCGGATGAATCAGGAACAAGTCTTAATGTTTTTGGTCTCCTAAAACACTATAGCGCATGGCTTCTGAAAATACAAGGTGATGAAGTTGTGTGTGAATACAGGCGTATGCTGCACTGGAGAATGATAACACGCCAGTTGAGCGAGGATTTGCTTGTGACGGCATTTCTTGCCCAAAGGGAGTGTAAAATGCCGATTGTAAGAGGTGACTTTGGATGGAAACCATTCATATCGCATAATAATGCAGAACTAAATAAAATAATCAAACAGGGAGTATGCGAAAACCATTATCATCTAAAGGGGTCTGGACCGATATTTCAATTGTCATGGATTAGCATCATGAATAATTTGATATCGTCCTCTTTCTCAAAGAGATTGGTAGAGTTTGATAAAAATACACGGAATGTAAACAAACAATATGCGCCGGATTATAAAAATGTTAAATTGTCTGAAATAGCTGTTCAGGCGGCATTAATAAGGCTTTATCTTGTCAGTCTGATTATGGGTATAAGGATTGAAATTGGAGAATACAGTTTTATAACAGGAAATATGTATTATAGTGAATGCAGTATAGAGGAATATACTGAACAATGGAATCGTCTTACCACTGAAAATGTATATTTTTATCTTTCTAAACCACAGGAATTGGTTTTTATAAAAGAACAAATACAGAATCAAATAAATACCATTAAGAAGACTTATATAGACTCTGTCTATCCGGATTATGCACTCTATGGGATACAAAACAACATAGAAGATAGTCGGGAAAGGTTTGCCCTGCAAGGTGAACGATGGTTTCTTTATGAAATGTTTAGGCGCATTTATGCCGGTGATCCTCAGATATTACCACATCAGAATATTTTCTATGCGTACATAGTAATTAAAGAAAATATTAGAGCCGAATTAATACAGAATAATAGTGCTGTGGGTTTTGAAAATTTTAGGATATATCAGGATAGAAAAGAATATTTTCTGGAAGATTCTTTTTATCAAAATTCGCTGGTGAAAGAGGCGGTTCAAAGCAGTATATTTGATAGTAATGTTGTAACACTTGAGGCAAGGATCGCACCAAAGAATACTAGTGGTGAACTTAGAAATAAAATAATAGAACTGGACGAAATTATAGACGAAAAAAAGTATGGAAACAGATTTTTTTATACTGTTCATTTTATTAAGTGGGGACAGGAAAAGTTTCAGAAATGTATAGCGCCGACCTACAGACAATATAAGTATAGACAGGAATTTAAAAGACAAGCGCTTGCTATTGCAGATTTGAGAGAGAAAAATCCTAAAATTGCAGCAAGAATACGTGGCATTGATGCTGCGAATACAGAAATAGGTTTTGGACCGGAAAATTTTGCTCAGGTATTCAGATTCCTTTCAGATCATATGCCTAAAAAGGGAAATAATACATTAAACAAACTTTTGCAACTTCAAATGTCATATCATGTAGGAGAAGATTTTTTGGATGTTGTGAGTGGTCTTAGGGCAATAGATGAAGCAATTAATTATCTGAATTTGGGATGCGGTTCCAGAATAGGACATGCATTGGCCATGGGCATAAATATTGATGAGTGGTATAAGTTGAAAAATTATAGAGTGATTATGCCAAAACAGGAATATTTGGATAATGTGGTATGGCTGTATAAGATGATCCAATTATATAAGGTGGATAATGGAGAAAATGTAACCGAATATTTAAGGGATGAGTTTGTATCGTATTATAATGAAATTTATGCTGAAGCTATAAAGAAAGACAAAATTCAGACCATATGTGAAAATGCGCTAACATATTATAAAGGAAGTTGCTGGGAAAAATTCTATTTTGGAGATGAGTTTGACTTTGGAATTGAGAACTATTTCAAGGCGTGGGAAATACGGGGGGACAGTCCTGAATCGTATGAAAAAGGATTTTTTGATGTTCGCAGCAGCGGTTATAGTTATGCGAACCAATATGATTCGTATTTTATAAACAGAAAATTTCCTTTAGCCCAGGAAGAACGGTTTATAAAGGAAGTGGGAATACTCTACTATTTATATCACTTTGATAGTAATGTCAGAAAGAATGGAGAGAAGTGTATAGAGATAAAAGTATCGTTGCGGATGCTTAAAGCGATTGAACAGGTACAGAAAGGTATGCAGGGAAAAGTTGCAAAAGCAGGTATTGCGATAGAGACAAACCCTTCTTCTAATTGTGAAATAGGAACATTTAGAAGATATGATAAACATCCTATTATGCAATTCTATAATAAGAATCTTACAGATAAGCAGAAGGAGCTGGATAAATGTTATCAGATAAATGTATCAATA
>JAUUNJ010000235.1 GCA_030844625.1 Roseburia sp.
GAATAATTTCTGTATCAGTGTCAAGGAACAGGGAGATGACATTGTATTTTTAAGTAAAATTGTTGCCGGTGGTGCAGATAAAAGTTATGGTATTCAGGTGGCAAGACTTGCAGGAGTTCCCGAATCTGTCTTGAACAGAGCAAAAGAGCTGGTAAATGAGTTAAGCAATGCTGATATTACAATCCGGGCAAAGGATATTGCTGCAAGCATGCAGCCCGGAAATAATATTCTCCCTGCCATAAACGATGATCTGGAAACCCATCAGATGACTTTGTTTGATGCAGTCAGTGAAGATGACATCATTAAAGAGATTCAGGAAATGGATCTGGGTGAAATGACACCGATTGAGGGACTGAACTATCTTTATAAGCTGCAGAATCAGTTAAAGAACCGCTGGCAGTAAGGAAAGAAAGATAAATATCTTCATCACCACTTGTAACAAAAAAGATACAACTATTTATAAGAATAATAAGGATTATTTATGAACAAAATTCAGGTATTAGACCAAAAAACAATTAATCAGATTGCCGCAGGAGAAGTAATTGACCGTCCATCCTCTATTGTCAAAGAGTTAATGGAAAATGCAATTGATGCAGATGCCAATATGATTTCCGTGGAAATAGAAGACGGCGGCATGTCCCTGATTCGTATTACCGACAACGGATGCGGAATAGAAAAAGACGATATTAAAATTGCTTTTTTAAGACATTCCACCAGTAAAATAAAAAGTGCACTGGATTTATTAAGCATATCTTCCCTTGGATTCAGAGGGGAGGCTCTGTCCAGTATTGCAGCGGTATGTCAGGTGGAAATGATTACAAAGACAGCAGGTAATATTACGGGAATCAGATATAAAATTGAGGGCGGAAAAGAAATTACTTTCGAGGAAATCGGTGCGCCGGAGGGAACTACATTTATCGTAAGAAATATATTTTTCAACACCCCTGCAAGGCGAAAATTTTTGAAGGCTGCCCAGACAGAAGCAGGATATATTTCCGACATCATAGAGAGAATTGCACTTTCCCATCCTGAAATATCAATTAATTTTGTAAATAATAATCAGACCAAAATCCACACATCAGGAAATGGCAGTCTGAAAGACGTTATATACAGTATTTACGGACGGGATATTACCAATAATCTGCTGGAAATAAATTTTAAAAATGAATTTATGTCCATGTCAGGTTTTATTGGAAAGGCGATTATTTCTAAAGGCAACAGAAGTCTTGAAAATTATTTTATAAATGGCAGATATATTAAAAGCAATATTATTTCAAAGGCGATAGAGGATGGATATAAATTGATACTTATGCAGCATAAATACCCATTTACTGCCATTAATTTTGAAATTGATCAGGAATTGCTGGATGTTAATGTCCATCCGGCAAAAATGGAACTTCGTTTCAGAAGATCAGAAGCAATTTATCCTTTTATTGTAGAAAATATTCATCAGGCATTAACGGAAAAACCTAATATTGTAAAAGTAGAATTGGAAAAACCTAAGGAGGAGCCAAAAAAGAAAATAAGTGCGCCGGAACCCTTTGAAGTAAATCGCAATCATTTGAATCATGTTTTAGGAGATACTGATTATAATGGAACTTCTAATAAAACCGTGGAAAACACGAAGGTAAACGGCTGTGAAAATGGAATAAAAGAGAGTCTAAAAGCTGCTCCGGATTACTTTTCCAGTGTGGATACCATATCCCAGCCGGATAAAATTCAAGAGACAACAGAATATATTTCGGATGCCAGTAACACCGCTCCAACTCCCAATAATAGTAATGATATTTCCGGTACACAACAGGAACTTACAGCAGTTTTTGATGATTTTTTAAGCGATCACGCAAGACCAAAACATAAATTGATTGGTCAGGTATTTGACACATACTGGGTCATCGAATACGAAGATAAAATGTATATTATTGACCAGCATGCAGCTCACGAAAAAGTTATGTTTGAACTGCTTATGGACAAACTGGAAAATAAAGAAATCAGTTCCCAGATGATAAATCCGCCCATTATATTAAATTTATCCATGAATGAGTCGGCACTTCTTGACAAATACATGGATAATTTCAGAGAAATAGGCTTTGAAATTGAGGCTTTTGGCGGTCAGGATTATGCAGTCAGGGCAGTTCCCTCAGATCTTTATACTCTGGACAGTTATGATGTTCTCATGGATATTATCGACAATCTTTCCATGGAAAATGGAAGAATGGTGCCTGATATTATCACAGAAAAAATTGCATCCATGTCCTGTAAGGCTGCAGTCAAGGGAAACAACCGGCTTTCTACTGCAGAGGCAAATGCATTGATTGACCAGCTTTTATCTCTCGATAACCCATACAACTGTCCTCATGGAAGACCTACAATTATTTCTATGAGCAAATATGAACTGGAAAAGAAATTTAAGCGAATCATATAGGAGTAATATGAAAAAACTTGTAGTTTTAACCGGACCTACAGCCGTAGGGAAGACAGATATTTCAATTAATCTCGCCAAACAAATTAACGGTGAAATCATAAGTGCCGACTCTATTCAGGTTTATCAGTATATGGATATCGGCTCAGCCAAAATCACCGAAAAAGAAATGTGCGGTGTACAACATTATCTTATTGATGTTTTAAAGCCGGATCAGGAATTTAATGTTCATATATTTCAGCAGATGACAAAGCAATGCATGGAAGAAATATATGCCAAGGGAAAAATACCCATAATCGTAGGCGGCACCGGTTTTTATATTCAGTCAGTTCTCTATGACATTAATTTTGATGAGACCGATGACAACCATGAATACAGACATTATCTGGAACAACTTGCAAAAGAAAAAGGTAACAGATATCTCCATGATCGGTTAAGACAGATTGATGCAAAATCAGCTGATTCCATACATTTTAATAATGTGAAAAGAGTTATAAGAGCTTTAGAATACAATCATGATACAGGAAAAGTGATTTCTGAACATAATGAACAGCAGCGTGAGAATGAATCTCCCTATAATTTCACATATTTTGTTTTAAATGACAACAGAGAACTTCTCTATTCCAGAATTAACCGGCGTGTGGAACAAATGATGGATGCCGGATTGGTGGAGGAAGTCAGAAAGCTGATATCAATGGGCTATGATACCGACCTTGTATCTATGCAGGGAATTGGATATAAAGAAATTGCAGAATATCTTCATGGCAATATAACTTTGGAGGAAGCAGTAGAACTTATTAAGAAAAACACAAGACATTTCGCCAAGCGCCAGCTAACTTGGTTTCGAAGAGAAAAAAACGTGACAATGATTCAGTGTGATGAATTTAATCATGACAAATCAAAAATATTAAATGAAATGCTTATGATTTTAAAAAATAGAAACATAATAAAGGATACAGAATAAAAATGACAACAATCAAGCAAATGTACAGGGAATCAGGTATATCGGAACAGGTATATGATTTTTCCATGAGCATAACAAGACAATTAGAAAACAGATTTTATGAAATTGACCAAATTGCTGAGTTTAACCAATTAAAAGTAATTAACGCAATGCAGAAAAATAAAGTGGCAGAAGCACATTTTACAGCTACCACAGGCTATGGATATAATGATCTTGGAAGAGAAACGCTGGAAAAAGTTTATGCTGATGTATTCCACACGGAGGATTCACTTGTAAGACCACAGATTACCTGCGGAACACATGCATTAGCGCTGGCTCTTTCGGCAAATCTAAGACCCGGGGATAAAATGTTATATATTTCCGGAAAACCTTACGATACTTTAGAAGAGGTGATCGGCATCAGACCATCCACCGGAAGCCTTGCAGAATATGGGATTACATATGGACAGGTTGATCTGCTTCCCAATGGTGAATTTGACTTTGAGGGACTAAAAAGAGCCCTGACCGATGATGTTAAACTTGTAGGTATTCAGCGTTCCAAAGGATATGCCACAAGACCAACCTTGTCTGTGGGAAAAATTGGTCAGGCAATTAAAGCCGTTAAGGAAATGAATCCTGAGATTATCGTAATGGTGGATAATTGTTATGGAGAATTTGTTGAAACAACTGAACCGTCAGATGTAGGGGCAGATATGGTTGTGGGCTCCCTGATTAAAAATCCGGGCGGTGGTCTTGCTCCGATTGGCGGATATATATGCGGAACCCATAAGTGTATTGAAAATTGCGCATACAGACTCACCTCTCCGGGTCTTGGAAAAGAAGTAGGAGCAAACCTGGGGGTGATTAACACTTTTTATCAGGGTTTGTTTCTGGCTCCAACCGTAACTGCATCTGCACTAAAAGGAGCTGTCTTTGCAGCAAATATTTTTGAAAAATTTAACTTTAAAGTAATACCTGACGGATGTGAAAGCCGTCACGATATAATACAGGCAATAGAATTCGGTAATCCTGAATGTGTTATTGCTTTTTGCAAGGGAATTCAGGCTGCAGCCCCTGTCGACAGTCATCTTACTCCCGAACCATGGGATATGCCGGGATACGATGCACCTGTTATTATGGCTGCCGGTGCATTTGTTCAGGGCTCCTCTATAGAACTTAGTGCCGATGGTCCCATAAAACCACCATATGCTGTATATTTTCAGGGAGGACTGACCTGGCAGCACGCAAAACTTGGCATTTTAAAGGCATTTCAGAACATGGTTGATGACAAACTAATTACTTTAAAATAACATTTTGTAAATATAAGTCTTTTATTGTAAAAAACGTATACACCTTATTTTTATTGTGATAAAATACTTATCGGTAGGAATTTTGTGAAACCTGCACTTGGAGAGAAAAGAAGTGGAGGAATA
>JAUUNJ010000236.1 GCA_030844625.1 Roseburia sp.
TTCTCATATTATCACCTCTCAAAAACGCCAAATATACACGATTTCGGTCCAGAATCAACACCAAAAAGCTGTTATTTGCGGATTTGATTCGATTATATACCCACTTTATGGAGATGTCAATTACGCATTTGTCGCCATTTTGGAGATTTCTTATCTTTTCTATACTATAATAGAGCTACCGGATCACAAAGGAGTGTTCTTGCTATGAAAAAGAAAACTGCGCTCACCAAAATGCACATAGCCCCATCTACGGTGTGCTATGATGCAGTCGCCGCAAGGGATAGTAATGAGGTTGGTCTGATTCTCGCAGCTGTACGAAAAAGGAATGGCTATTCACTTGTAACTTTCTCCGAACTTCTCCGCCACTATGGCGTCGATGTCAGTGACAAGGGAATCAGTAAATGGGAAAAAGGAGTTTCCCATAGTTAAAGATACCACACCCAATATCACAAACTCACGCTTAAACAATATTCCTTAGTCAACCACATACAATAACAAATACAAAAAAGCTGGAAGCAGACTTAATTTTGCTCCCAGCTTTTCTTTATTGTTTTGATGAAGTCGTTCAATGATACTTGTTTTTGCTATCTGCTTACATAATGTGCATACTTGTCACTTGTGTTCTGATATATCTGTCCCTCTTATTGCCTAAACTCATATTAAGGGTGTGATATATCCAAGTGCAATAGCCTTGTTATAGGCTTCGATAGCATTTTTAGCCCCCAGCTTATCATAGATGCTTTGGATATGGTTGTAAAGTGTCCGTTCACTGATATACAGTTCTTGCGCTATTTCATGCTTTGTTTTCCCTGTTCCAATCGCCTTAATAATTTCCGCTTCACGATCTGTCAGGGGATCTAATAAAGGGGGCGTAGTGGATTTGTGACCTTTACTAATAGCTGTAAGTTTTTTTACCAGCTCATCAGCAGAAGCCGACTTGTCAATATAACTTACAGCACCTCTTTTAAGTGCCTCCTGTCTATAAACCGGCATATCATAAGAGGATAGCATAACCACCTTTATTTTTGGCTTTTTACTATATATCGTTTCTATCAGATCAATGCCAGAACTTTTTGACTGCTCTCTTAGGTTGACATCAAGTAATACAATGTCCCATTCGTCTACGGAAAGAATATTCCAAAACTCTGTTTCATTACTTACATAGCGACAGATAGAGATTTCATCCCAATCTTCCAGAAGTTTGCTTAAACTCTCTCCAAATATCCTGTGGTCATCAAATAGTAATATCTTCATTTTTTCTCCCCAAAACTGCCGTTGCAGTTAAAATACCATCTTTTTCTAAATACTGAATGTTACCGCCATTCCCATTTATCAACACCGTTAAGAACAGCATACCACCTTTAGAAGAAAGAATGTTTTCAATGTCATTCGATTTCGCGCCGTCATTTTGACAGGTAATTACGAGTTTACTTTCTTCATTTAACGCGATTTCCAAATGGATAAAAGAAGCGGCAGCGTGTTTATAAACATTGTTGACAAGCTCTTTGATTATCTGCATAGTCTGTTCCAAACTGTTATCTTTTTTCAAAGCAATCCTTGCTTCGCTGTCAATGGTAAAATCTATAAATATATTTTTCTTTGGGTACAGCTTCTTAATGGCGTCAAGCATATATTCAATATGTTCCCATGAAGCATACCCCGAAAAGATATTAGACGAATAGAAATTCATCATATTTCTTATTCGCAGTTCCAAATCAGATAATATCCTTTTTGTTTCATCAATAGCTGGTGAGTGAAGCGACAGAAGATTTTTGGCACCTCCAATATCTTGAAGCACATCGTTGTGAAGTAGCATTGAAAAATCTTCCCTCTCACTTGCAATATAGTTCGTTAATTCATAATACTTTGTCAGCTCGTTGTAACGAGCTTCCATGTCGCCAAGATGAATGACAGCAAAGGCCTCAAATAAAAGCATTATAAGCTGAAAAAATACATTGACTTGTAGGGTGGACAAATCAAAGCAATAAAGTACGACTGTAAACAAGGGAATCATAAAAGCGAGGACATATCTTGCTTTCCTCTGGGCAATCGGAAGAATATTAACCTGTTTCAAATTTATATATTTATAATCAAGGAAAATTCCCACGAACATTCCAATTAACATAGTTATCGCAGGTAGAATTCGGAAATTGAAAAACGACAGTATGATAGACGCAATTCCAAACAGCAAGCGAACCATTTTTCCCCGGCTTGCGTCAGTTCTTACCAGCATTATTCCGATAATCAATGCAAAAACCAGAAATGCACCCGTGTATAAGGTGGAAAATCCATCATACATCAGCGCCGCAATAAAGGAAACAGAAAGCAGGTTCCAGCCACATTCGGATATTGTTGCTTCTCGCCGTGATGTCATTACATGAAGATAGAGCAGATTGAAATAACAAAGCAAGACGGCAATCGACAATAAGTTGATGACTCCATCATTCGCAATCCCTTTATGTATTCTATCCAATATAACCCATAAAGTCACAATACCCGCATGAAGAAACAGATACGGATAGAAGCGTTTATCCTGCATAGACCCCCCTCCTTTCAGCTAAAATTCATTATGTTAGTAATATGATGATACGATCCGTTCTTTAGTCATCAGACATAAACCACACGCAGTCAAAACTATTATACTCACTGGAGAAAATAGTAGCAACACCCACACATTATTCGTTTTCATAAATATCCCACATTTTAAGACAACCAGCAAAATATGAAGCAGTGTTGCAAAGATAGGAATACTCTTAAACCAGTTCATATTTCTAATCCAGAGAATCAAAACATTTATAAATGCCGAATACAATATGCTAAGGATCAGAAAATAGGTGCCTAATAACAAGATAAGGTTTGGCAGGCGAATGGAAATTATCAAAAGTAGAGGAAACAAAAGGATCAGCGTTCCAATCCATAGTGATAGCAGATTCTCCTTAACAATACTTGAGATTTTAATACCATTAGCAAGTTTCCATTCTATTCTCTTTGTGATTTTTTCTTGCTGCAACATATCCTTGCTTATTTCTCCGGCAAAAAAGATAAATAAGCACAGGTATCCATCAAGCATAAAATACTTTATATCAACGCCAAATACAATGTTTTCTGAAATATCCCCAAAGTTCATCAGAGAGATCATGCCGAAGATAGCTGCTACCGCACTCATAAATATAAAATTCCAGTTCAATACCCTTTTAAGGTTTAATGTTATCAAACCCATTCGCCATCCCTCCTGATGACTGTTTCGTTGCTCATGTGCCGAGCCTTAAAGAAACTTAATAGTGCAAACATCATGCAAAGTGCAACATCAACCACAATAATCAAATAGTCAATTCCTATATGATGTTGATTCACAAACTCTGTAATTCGTTCTGCCGACATCGCAATCAAATAAACCAGTGCAAAATTACCAAAGAACAGAACATTTTTGAACAGTTTTACTCGTTTTACATCCAGTACAATGATATTCAAAGCGACAATCTCACAAAAACTAAGTACAAGAATACTAAGATAAACGCATACGATCCGCCCAAAGCTCATTGTCCAGTCGGTAAAGTAATAGCAACTCATAAAAACAAAGAACGGGATAATACCAGAAAAGCGGAAAATCTGTATCGAATACTGTTTTATAATCTCTTTTACTGCAATTCCAGAAGCTGCAAAAAATTCAATTCTCCGGCTTAACTTATCCTTTGCTGTCAAATCTACAATCATAGCACCGGATTGCAGGGAGGTAAGACCAAAAATAACCGCATAGAGCATTAGGACTAAATAATCTTCTCCCTTAGACTGCAAGGTGTCCATCTGCATTGCAAAGCTCATAAAAATCGCCAGAATGGCAACAATCGCAGTATCAATTAGGAGGCTTTTACTTCTGGTAAGATAGTAGCCTGCGCCTTTTCCCATGTTACTCATGCCGATTGCCCTCCTTAATAAAGATTTCTTCCAATGATTGTCCTTGCATTTCTTGAATACCCTTATCAAACAGCAATCTGCCATTTTTAATCATAGATACATCATCAGCGCACTTTTCAATCTCGCTAAGGTCATGTGAAGTGATAATAACCGTTTTTCCGTCAGCTTTTAGAGCCTCTATCAAACTACGGATTTCTACTCTGGATATGGGGTCTACACCCGATGTTGGTTCATCCATGAGCAGAATATCCCGTCCCATCATAATCACAATCAAAAGGGACAGTTTTCTTTTCATTCCTTTAGAATAAGTGCTAACACGCTTTCCTAAATGCTCGGTCAATCCTAATTGCGTACAATAGCCGTCTGAACGATCATTTATTTCAAATCCAAAGTATTTCCCAAAAATTCTCAAATTTTCAAGACCAGTCTGTTCTTCATACAGATAGTCATTTTCAAGCTCCATTGCATATTTCCCTGCAATGTTGATTGTCCCTGCATTTGGCTGGTATACCCCTGTAATCAAGCGTAGCAGTGTTGTCTTTCCAGAACCGTTCGGGCCAATAATCGCATGGATTGTATTTGCTTTTACATTCAGGCTAAAATTCTCAAACAAAACTCTGCCACCAAAACCTTTTTTTAAGTTCTTTACTTCAATCGCATTTTGAATCTCAGACATATTTTTTGCTCCTTTCATTTGGTGCTCCACCATATAGGTATAGTGTATAAAACGAAGAAGCATTTTGCATGAGTAATTACTGCAATTTCGATACTGCCATCAGGCAAATGTCACAGAAACCTCACAACGAGAAAAAAATTTAGTATTCTGTCAGTTCCACAATTACATTACTTTGCAGATACAGCCAGTCCGTAAATT
>JAUUNJ010000237.1 GCA_030844625.1 Roseburia sp.
ACAATGCGATATCTGACAATGGCTTCTTGTCAAATACATGAAGCAGAAACGCACGTGCACCAAGAAACAGGAACACACCGATCAGAATATTAAACACACTTGCCCAGAGAATTTTGTGCCGGGAAGAAAGTGCTTTCTTTACTCCGATATATACAAAATATGGCAGGATTCCTACAAGAATACGCGGTACAAAACAGATAAATGCACTCTTTACGATTCCGCTGGTGCCTACCATGCTGGCCGCCAGCACCGGGGAAAATACAAATGCCGAAAGTGAGGTCGGCATAACCGTATTCTTGATAAAGCTGGTCAGACCAAAGATAAATCCTAAAAATCCGCCCTTCTTCGGTCCACAGAATAACGCTCCTAAAATAACAGGGATGTGGATGATGGTCGCATTGATCACCACAAGTGGGATGTAGCCCAGCGGTGTAAACGCCATAATGATAATGATTGCTGCAAACAGAGCGGTCAGTACCAGCTCCGCGGTCTTATTGTTTCGCATTGGTTCCTCCTGTTCCAGATGAAAGCGGATGTTATGTTTTCCGTCTCTCTCTTTTTTCTTTTGCGAATAAAGTAAACATCAACTTTATCAGTTTACACCCTGCTTCTCTTATGGTCAAGTCACATCATACCATCGGTTTTTCCAAAATCTGAATCACCGTATTTCCTTTCATTTTCAGAAAAAACGGCATTCCAGGTTTTGCATCCGTATAAGTTTCCATATATTTTTCAAAAATCATTTTATCTTTTGTTACTACACGAATATCGGCATCTGTTCCCCCAAATTCTCTTGTCCAATCCAAAAAGGAGTACTCCGTCTGATCTGTCAATGTTACATCCTCTGTTTTTTCATCCTTATTGTATATATAATATCCGTCAGGCATATCGTCATCCGTGTGTTTGTAACTTGCCAGTCGATCACTATCCCCGGAACTGATATACTCCACGGGATCGATGACCAGTGTATTTCCATTGATTTCCTTTATATAAGCGCAGAGTTCTGTTGTATCCTCCTTCATACTGTCTGCAGTTTCTGTCTCCTCAGCTTTTTCTGTAACTGTCTGTTTTCCACATCCTCCAAGTCCTGAAATGCACGCACACATCATAAGTAAAATCCATCTCTTTTTCATCATTTTCTCTCTCCTTTACCAGATCCAGTGTTTATATATTTTTTCAATTTCTTCTTTTTGGATTGTATCTCCAGCCAGCACATATACGCTGTTTCCATATTCCCCATATGCCCAAAATGTCTCATCCGTATACCGATATAGAAAAACAGTCATTCCGTTTATTCTGATTTGTTCCACAGAATTATAATTTGTGTCAAAAATCATTTTCTCATTTGTCACAATTGTTTGCTGGAAAATCAAATGCTTTTTGTCATTTCCATATTCCAAAACGGATGTGGTATCCGTAATTTTTTCTTCGTTCAGCCGATAGTTGTCTGGAAGATACTGCGGTTTTAAAATAGCATCGGAAATCTTCTCTTCGTCCGATTCATAAGAGTAAATACTGATGTTACCATCCAGCACCATTTTTATCGTATGAAAAAACCGTACCCGGTAAGCCTCCACACTCATCGTGACGGTGAGTGCTCCCACAAGCATCACAACCGCTGCTGCCGCAATTTTCTGTGTGATTTTCTTCAACTGTTTTTCGGCATACATATACTTTTCTTTCTGTATCAGCCGCTTCATACGCTTTCTGAATTTATCTGAAAAAACGTAATCTTTTTGCGTGCACACTTCCAGTTGCCGTACCATTGCTGCATCAACGATCGGCATTTTTTCATAAAGCCATTCGTCCGTTACTTTCATTCGGTATCTCCCTTCTTGATTTTTTCCAGTTCTTTTTCAATTAGCCGTTTTCCTCTGGCAATCCGCTGCCGTATCGTCCCCTCCCGAAGTCCGCATATTCTTGCAATCTCCCGGTTTTCCAGATGTGCGGAATATTTTAACAGAAATATATCTCTGTATTTTGGTGGAAGATTTTTTAAAATATCTAACACTCCATGTTCTTCCTCCGGTGCCATATAAGTAAGCTGCCCGGTTTCTTCTGGAAGTTCATCCATATAGATTTCCCTGCTTTGTAACCGGTTTCTTCTGCGGTAAAGATCAATGGCTGCATGTTTTGTAATCGTAATCAGATAACGTTTCGTGGCAGTCTCCTCCGGCTGTCCGACGTTTTCCATATGTTTTGCCACCCGTACAAATGCTTCCTGCACGGCATCTTCTGCCAACTGGTAATCATGCAGAATATCCGCCGCCACTTTCAACATCAGATAACGATAGTTTTCGTACAGGATCACAAATTTTCGTTTTTCTTCGGGTGTGTCCACCATCATCAGTAAAATCACGCGCGTTCCTCACTTTTGTTTTATCTCTGCTAACTATAACGAACCTGTCGGTTCCATTGTTACATATTTTCAGACAAAAATAAAAGACATCCGGATTCCTTCCATTTGTCCATTGAAAAAGTATCGCTGTAGCGATATCCTCGATTTTACCGCCAATACCCGCGATCTAGACATTGATGTCGTAAAATTTGCGCGTGTCTTAGGCTGTAAAACAGAAGACTCGTTACAAATATAGTAAAAACCGCCGCGGAAATCCGCGGCGGTCTCTTTTCACACTTATATAAAATGAAATTATTTGCACATCTCAGCCTTTAAAACAACTCATGCATCAATCAAATAAAGAATATTCTTTTTCTGCCCCCACATTTGATACTACACATAACAATGCCCCATAATTTGGAGTAACATTTTTGTTAATGGCAAGAAAACACGTTTCGCCTTCACCTATATAATACACATCGCTTACGCTGTAATATTCTGCGGTCTCCACCCCCATCGGTTCTGTTTTCGGATTCCAGCTTTCTTTTTTATCTAATTGATTCTTTTGTTGTTTTGTTTTCAAATCATACTGCAACTGTTTTTCATTATCACTTAGCTGGATATACCGTCCATCCTTCGATACATGAATAAATGTTGCATCATCTCCCTGTAATCCCTTAAAATGATTTTTTTCAAAATCAACATAATCCGTCAGGTCTGAAGAGGAAAGATCATAAACATACACCCCCATATTGTCATAAACAACTAATTGTCCCTTTCCGACATAACCAATTTTAGGCATTGTATCATCAAAATTTAAAGTTGATTTGTAACTTGCCAGCCTTGCAAGTTCTTTCGAATCAACATTATTCAAACCAATTTTTTTATAAAGAAAACTTCCAAATAATACTACTAATAACAATCCACTGGCAACAACTATATATATTGTTTTTTGGCAGCTATATTCTTTCCCAATATTTTTAATCCGCATCTTCAATGTACTCCTTTCGCAAATAAAAGGTCGCATAGCTGATACATATTTTAATCTACCTTTATCACATAACCGAAGTAATGTTCTGGCATAAAATTTTCTTTCCTCCATTGATGTATTTTGTAATGTCTGTTCATCACAGGCCATTTCTATATCTTTATTTACTCCAAAATAAATTAACCAACATAAGGGATTATACCAATTTAAAGCAAGAGCTATATAATACAACATCATCAATAGATAATCTTTGCGTTTTATATGGGTCTTTTCATGCTGTAACACTATCTGCCGTTGCTCTGGACTCAAATCAAATGGCAAAAATATTTTTGGTTTAACTAAGCCGATAACACAAGCCATGCTTTCTTTCCACTCATAGATTTCATCCTGTGAAGATATCTTCTTTGCATTCTTTGTTCTTCTACAAACAGCAATCCTCTGTATAATATAATATACAGCAAAAACCAAAAGACCTATATACCACAATATCATAAGAATATTTATATTCTTCTTTTTTCCCATGTATGGTTTCGATGTATTTTCATCTTTTGGAAATATTTGCAAAGAATTATCACTTTTCATTTCCTGTGCAGAAAGATTTTCATTCTTTTCAACAAATGTTTCCGAATACAAAATGCCATATTCCGTATATATAGATACCGGAAACAATAAACGTATCAAAAGTATCACCCACAACATTATTTTTATGTAATTAGACTGTTTTCTTAATAAAAATCTTATAAATAAAAATATTATAATAACTATTATTGTTCCACTCAAAGAACCACTATAAAATTTGAAAAAATCATTCATGTAGTTCCTCCTTATATTCGTCTATTACTTTCTCCAATTCTTGAATATCTTCTCTTGTCAGATTTCTTTCTTTGATAAACGAAAGGACAAATTGCGGTAATGAATTTGAAAAATATTCCTTTATAACTTCTTTTCTCTGACCATTTTCATAATCTTCTCTTGATTTTAATACAGTAATAACTGCCTCTGAATTACAAACCATTTTTTTATCAACTAATTTTTTCAAATTAGTATAGGTTGTTGACTTTTTCCAATTAAACCGCTCTAAACATTCTTTAACAAGTTTATTTGAAGGAATTTGACCCTTCTCCCAAATTACTTCCATCAATTTTAATTCTGCTTTTGTCAAATAAGTTTTCATTTCTATCACCGTATTTATTACTTTACCTATTTATTTTTGATCTAAACTACTTAGACCACTTTTAGTCTAAGTCATTTAAACCTGTTTGTCAAGTATTTCCTTACACAAAAAAACCGCCGCGGAAATCCGCGGCGGTTTCTTTTCACATCTTTATGTAAGATGAAATTATTTATTCTTCATTTCAGCCTTTAAAGCTTCTGTCAGAGCTGGAACGATCTTTTTCAGATATCCAACCAAACCGTAATCAGCTACGGAGAATATTGGAGCATC
>JAUUNJ010000238.1 GCA_030844625.1 Roseburia sp.
ATTTGTAGGGCATATTCTATAATTTATAATGATTGAATAAACATAAAGGAATTGAAATGACATGAATAAATTAGTATTAATTGATGGACACAGTATTTTAAACAGGGCTTTTTATGGAGTCCCTGTTTTTGCTAATTCGGAAGGTCTGCACACAAATGCAGTTTTTGGATTTTTAAATATTATGTTTAAAATAATTGATGAACAGAAACCGGATTATATGGCAGTGGCATTTGATGTACATCAGCCAACTTTCAGACATGAAATGTATAAAGATTATAAGGGAACAAGAAAACCTATGCTTCCGGAATTGCGGGAGCAGGTGCCGGTTATTAAAGATGTTCTTCATAAGATGAATATTACAACAGTGGAACTCCCGGGATATGAGGCAGATGATATTATTGGAACATTATCGAAATGTGGGGAAAAAGACGGTATGGAGGTTTCTGTTATTTCCGGTGACAGGGATTTGCTTCAACTTGCATCAGAGAATATTACAATCTGTATTCCAAAGACAAAAAAGGGACAGACAACCGTTGAATGCTATAATGCGGATGGAGTGAAAGAGTTATACAAAGTCACACCAACACAATTTATTGATGTTAAAGCACTGATGGGAGATTCCTCCGATAATATTCCGGGAGTACCGGGAATCGGCGAAAAAGGAGCTACAAATATTATCGCTCAGTTTGGTTCCATCGAAAATGCTTATGAGCATGCAGATGAAATCAGTAATACAAGAAATCGAAATGCACTTTTAGAGCATTATGATATGGCACAGATGAGCAAGATACTGGCAACTATCAATGTTGATTCTCCGATAGAAACAGAAGCAAAACAGTGTGTATTTCCTGATATTTATACAGGAGAAGCATTGGAAATGATTAAGAAACTGGAGTTTAAGAGCATGATTTCCCGGTTTTCCAATGTGTCTTCGGAAAATGACTGTGAGAAGAGCTTTACCGAAATTGATAACGTATATGATGCTGATGAAATCTTTCATCAGGCATTACAGGCAGAATGCATAGGTCTTTATATTTACAGAAAACAGGAGATAGTTGGGATTTCCATTTGCTATAATCAGGATAAGGTAT
The DNA here is from genome assembly GCA_030844625.1 of Roseburia sp. GTDB lineage: Bacteria > Bacillota > Clostridia > Lachnospirales > Lachnospiraceae > Eubacterium_G. The sequence continues at coordinate 1,092 of JAUUNJ010000238.1, forward strand.
ATTATATTCCTGTATCCGGATTTATTACCCCGGATTATATTACAGGCAAAGTGAGAGAACTGACTGCTACGGATTCCCCGATCAGCATCATAAGTATTAAAGAGAATAATGATATATTACAGAATGAAAACGGACAGGGGATTTTTGATGTGGCAATTGCAGCATATCTTCTAAATCCGTTGCAGAACAGTTATGATTATGATGATATTGCAAAGGATTATCTGGGAATGAATATTCCGTCCTACGCAGAGATTTTTCCAAAGGTAAAAAAAGGAGAACAGCCATCAGATACTATCGGGGAAAATATATTAAAATACGCCTGTTATAATGCACTTGTGATGTATAAAGTAAAGCCGGTACTGGTGGAAAAATTGCATCAAGAAGAGATGTTAAGCATATATAACGATATGGAAATTCCTCTCGCATATGCTCTCTATGATATGGAACAGGCTGGAATTATGGTGGAATCTCAAGAATTGAAAGAATATGGCGACAAATTGCAAAAGGGCATTGATTCTCTGGAAAAAGATATTTATGCGCAAGCGGGGCATGGGTTTAATATTAATTCACCAAAGCAGTTGGGAGAGATTTTATTTGGGGAAATGAAACTCCCGGGAGGAAAGAAGACGAAAACAGGTTTTTCTACATCAGCTTCTGTGCTGGAGAAACTTGAACCGGATTATCCGTTTGTAGGAAAAATATTAGAATACAGACAACTGGCAAAATTAAAATCCACATACGCAGACGGTCTGGCAGGATATATTGGAGAGGATCAGAGAATTCATGGAAAATTCAACCAGACAATTACGGCAACCGGAAGAATCAGCAGTACAGAGCCCAATCTGCAGAATATTCCAGTGAGAATGCCTTTGGGAAGAGAAATACGAAAGGTGTTTGTGCCAAAAGAAGGCTGTGTTTTTGTAGATGCGGATTATTCCCAGATTGAACTTAGAATTCTTGCTCATATGTCAGATGACAAGAATCTGATTAATGCTTACAAAGAATCAAAAGATATTCATGCAGCGACTGCAGCTTTAGTGTTCCATGTACCACTGGAACAGGTGACAAAAGAGCAGAGAAGCAATGCAAAAGCAGTAAATTTTGGTATTGTTTATGGAATCAGTTCTTTTGGATTAAGTCAGGATTTGTCCATTAGCAGAAAAGAAGCAGAAAAGTATATTCATGACTATTTTGAAAGTTATCCGGGAATCAAAAATTATCTGGATGGTTCTGTGGAGAGCGCAAAGAAAAAAGGCTATTCTGTAACCATGTTTGGACGAAGACGCCCGGTACCGGAACTGAACGCAGGTAATTTTATGCAGAGACAGTTTGGCGAGCGTGTGGCAATGAATGCCCCGATTCAGGGAACCGCCGCCGATATTATAAAAATAGCAATGGTAAATGTGGCAAAAGAGATTAAAGAAAATAATCTTAAATCTCAGATTGTATTGCAGGTACATGATGAACTTCTTGTAGAAGCTTATGAAAATGAAGTGGAACAGATCAGGGATATTCTTGTAAGAAATATGGAAAATGCAGCACATTTAAGTGTACCGCTGGATGTGGAAGTGGAATGCGGAAGCAACTGGGATGAGGCACACTAAAGAGATATACCAAGCAATGCTGCAACAGGAGGATACATGATAATTGGTTTAGTGGGTGGAGTAGGAAGCGGAAAATCAACGGTCCTAAACTATCTTGAAAGTAATTACAATGCTTATATTATACAGTCAGATCATGTGGCAAAAGAAATAATGACACCGGGATATAAGGCTTTTGAACAGATTTCAAAGGCTTTCCCCCAGGTAGTATCTCATGAAAGGATAGATAATGAGAAATTGTCGCAAATTGTTTTTTCGGACAAAGAAAAATTGAAACAGTTGAATTCAATAACCCATCCGGGTACAGTTGAAGAAATAATCTGCAGAATTAAGAAAAGTGATGCTTCCATTATCGTTGTGGAATCTGCACTGTTGATTGGCTCAGGACTGGAAAAATATTGTGATGAAATCTGGTTTGTCTATTGCGAAATTGAAAAACGAATCAAAAGATTGATGAGGGACAGAGGTTATTCCAGAGAGAGAGCAGAAGGAATTATTAAAAACCAGCCGTCAGATGATGAGTATAATACCCATGCAGATGAGTTTATTGATAATACATATTCCAGGGAAAAAACCAATGAGCAGATAGATCTGCTTTTGTCTATGATGCCATGCTCTTTTTAAGAAAATTACAGGGATAAAAATGTGGATTTTTCTTTATAAAAAGATATTGACTTATATATATTATAGAGTTACAATATGTAGCACGCTACATGTTATAACTCTTTTTTTGTGAACTGTATTTTAAAAAAGGGTTACTAAAACTTGATTATAGTTAGTGAGGTGGTTATTTGGAACATTTTGGGCATAAATTTAAAATGATAGACCAGTTGTTTAAAATGAGAATGAATAAAAATCTGGAGAGTCTGGATTTAACCTTTTCTCAAATGCATGTACTGATATACCTGGAAAAACATCAAGGGCAAAAAGTAACACAAAAAATATTGTCTCAGGTATTTAATGTGAAACATTCCACCATGGCTGGAATATTACAGCGAATGCAGGAGAAAGGTCTTATTGACATAACTGTTGATGAAAGCAACAAAAGATATAAAAATATAGTCAGAACCCAAAAGGCTGACAGAATTAAAGATGAGATGGATAAATACAGAAATTACACAGAATCAGTTTTATCAGATGGGTTCAGCCAGGAAGAGTTAAATGCACTTTCAGATATGCTGGAGAGAGTATATAACAATCTAAAGAGCGACTGCCCGATATCTGATGAAGAAAAAATGACTTTGGAAAGGAGACATGAATTATAATGATTAAAACATTAGGAAAACACGTGAAAGAGTTTGAACTTGTTTCCCTGTTAACACCACTGGGAATGCTTGCTGAAGTAATTGTGGAGAACTTTATTCCACTTCTTATGGCCACAATCATTGATTCTATTGGAAAAAATGATTTGACGAGAATCTACCAGACTGCTGGTATTATGATTTTGCTGGCATTGGCAGGACTGCTCAGCGGATTTATGGGAGGTGTCTGGGGAGCGAAAGCGTCTACAGGATTTGCAAGAAACTTAAGAAAGGCAATGTTTGAAAATATACAGACCTTTTCTTTCTCTAATATTGACAAATTCAGTACAGCAGGTCTTGTGACACGACTTACAACGGATGTTACAAATGTACAGAATGCTTATCAGATGATTCTTCGAATGTGTGTAAGGGCACCGTTCAGTCTGATTGTTGCGATGATTATGGCGTTTGTTGTATCCCCTAGGATGGCAAGTATTTATCTGGTAGCTGTTATTGTTCTTGGAATCATACTTGCACTTATTACAGTCAATGCACATAAATATTTTACAAAAGTATTCGACAAATATGATGAATTAAATGCCAGTGTGCAGGAAAATGTAACTGCAATGCGAGTGGTCAAGGCATATGTAAGAGAGGATTACGAGAGAGGTAAATTTGGCAAGGCAAGTTACAATATTTATAAAATGTTTATTAAAGCGGAAGGAATTGTGTCGCTGAATGCTCCGGTTATGATGACAACGGTTTATACATGTATATTATTGATTAGCTGGTTCAGCGCAAACCTGATTGTTTCAAACGGTAACACCA
>JAUUNJ010000239.1 GCA_030844625.1 Roseburia sp.
AATGGTTCACAACTGTGCCTAAATTCTTTTTACCCCCACTCTTGACAAAGAGCCTAAATAAAAGTAACGGGAAGATTCTGTTTCGCAAATATTACTGAAACCAAATCTTCCCGTTATTTTTGTTATATTTTATTTATACGCGGTCAGCGTACATTTTCTTAAAATAGTTCTGATATTCTCCGGATAAAATATTTTCCCACCATTCTCTATTATCTAAGTACCACTGAATTGTCTGGGCAATTCCGGTATCAAAAGTATATTTCGGTTTCCAACCTAACTCTGTTTCTAATTTCTCAGGATCAATAGCATATCTTCTGTCATGTCCCTTTCTGTCAGTAACAAATCTTATCAGAGATTCAGGTTTGTCCAAAGCCTTTAAAATTGTTTTCACAACTTCCAGGTTACTTCTTTCATTGTGACCCCCTACATTATAGACTTCTCCAACACGTCCGTTTCGAACAATCAAATCAATTGCCACGCAATGGTCATAAACGTGAAGCCAGTCTCTTACGTTGGCACCATCACCGTAAACAGGAAGGGTCTCATCAGCCAGAGCACGTGAAATCATAAGAGGAATCAATTTCTCAGGAAAATGATATGGTCCATAATTATTGGAACATCTGCTGATCGTAACCGGGAGACCATAAGTTCTGTGATATGCCAGAACAAAAAGGTCTGCAGAAGCCTTAGAACTTGAATATGGACTGGAAGTATGAAGGGGTGTGTCTTCCGTAAAAAACAAATCAGGTCTGTCTAAAGGCAAATCTCCATAAACCTCATCAGTTGAAACCTGATGATATCTTTTAATTCCATATTTAAGGCATGCATCAAGAAGCACAGTAGTACCAACAATATTTGTCTGTACAAAAATGCCCGGGTCTTCAATACTTCTGTCTACATGGGATTCTGCTGCAAAATTTACAACAATATCAAAATTTTCTTTTTCAAACAAATCATAGATAAAAGGTCTGTCTGCAATATCACCTTTTACAAACTTATAATTGCTTTTATTTTCCACGGGTTTGCAGGTTTCCAAGTTGCCGGCATAGGTTAATAAATCCAGATTAACAATCATGTCATCAGGGTATTTATTTACCATATATTGAACGAAGTTACCACCGATAAATCCTGCTCCGCCTGTAACTAAAATTTTCATTGTATAATTCCTTTCATATTAAAATAATTCCTAGAATTTATAATTTTCTAATACCTTACGCAAATGGTCGCCATAAGGAGATTTGCCATAGTTTTCTACAGCTTGTGAAAGTGCAGCATCATCAATCCAGCCGTTATTGTAGGCAATTTCTTCCGGGGCGGAAATGACGATTCCCTGTATGCTTTCAATTTGTTTCACAAAGCTTCCAGCCTCCAATAAGGATTCCATAGTTCCGGTATCAAGCCATGCAAATCCTCTGCCCAGAAGCTCCACATCCAGCAGACCGGCTTCCAGATACATTTTATTTAAATCTGTAATCTCCAATTCTCCCCGGGCACTTGGTTTAACCTGTTTTGCCATTTCCACTACATGATGATCATAAAAATAAAGTCCCGTAACCGCAAAATTAGATTTTGGGTTGGTAGGTTTTTCTTCCAATGAGATAACCTTTAAATCATCATCAAATTCAACCACACCAAATCTTTCCGGATCGTCTACTAAATAGCCAAATATGGTAGCTCTTCCGCTATTCATATAAGCTTTCTTTAATCTTTTTACCAGTCCATGACCGTAAAAAATATTATCTCCTAAAATCATGGCACAACTATCATCACCGATGAAATCTTCGCCGATAATAAAAGCCTGAGCCAGACCATCCGGTGATGGCTGCTCTTTATAAGACAGGTTTATGCCAAAACGTTTGCCATCGCCTAATAAATTTTTAAAGTTTGGCAGATCCTGAGGCGTAGAGATAATTAAGATATCTCTGATTCCTGCCAGCATCAGAGTGGATAACGGATAATAAATCATTGGCTTATCATAGATTGGCAATAATTGTTTACTTGTAACACTTGTAAGCGGATAAAGTCTTGTACCGCTTCCTCCAGCTAAAATAATTCCTTTCATATTATTCCACCTCGATTTCTATTTTTCCGCGTATAATCAGATTGTCAAAAATGTCCTGATCCAGAATACTGTTGGAAAATTCACATTTACGGACAGTTGTATATAAATCTTCTTCTGTGCGATAAATTAAGACATTATCTCCTTTTGGAAGAGCAGAACTGTCAATACAGTAAAAATCTCCTTTTTTATCCAGTGGCAATCTCTTATTATCATTTACATTAAAGAAGAATATCTCCCTGATATCTTCAGGCTCATTAACTCCCAATAAATAGTTTGAACCGTCAGGTAATAAAGTAAAACGGTCTTTCTTTTGAATGGTCAATATGGAGTAATTAGAGTTAAAAGTAATTATTTTATCTCCAAGTTCAAAAGTATTTATTTTTGACAGTTTGTCTGAGAGCTGTGGGATATAATATATTTTTTCCCCTTTATAAATACAGGTTGTATTTAAAATGTAGGTTGCTGCCGGTAAATCTGTGATATCGACTCTTCGTCTTACAGAATCATAGGACAAGTCAATACGTTTCTGATTAAAATATCGATTAAATACGAATACATCCTCCACGGAAAACTCATTATTTGCTTCCAAATTCATTAAAATCTGAAAATTAACATATATCCGGTCATTTTCTTTCGAAACATTTTTCACGGATAGGTTATTGCTGTTTCTTAGAACCGAATTATATACATTGGAATCTAATTTTTTGACATTTAAGTCACCATAAGTTTTTTCTTCAGAAATAAAGTTATATAATTGTTTGTAATGCTTGGTCAAAATACGTTCGGTTGTAAATTTGGTATTTAAAGGAATATCTGAGTTAGCAATTAAATGAATAAAGAATCCTTTATATTGTAATAAAAAGCAACGATATCTTTCACATGCATCCACAAAGTCGGAATAAGTTTTTTCCTCATTCTCAGGGTCAGCGATTGTATATAAAGGATAGTACAGACGAATGAAACTGTGTTCCCACATTGCTTTATTAAATTGGGAACGATTTTGATATTCCTGTATACAAAGCTTGATTTGTGCCTGAAATGAATCACAGCGGTCGGCTATCATATGGAATTCTGCAGTCTGATCCGTTATAGATATTTTATCGGCATTTTCCTTTTTTCTCCAGTAATACACCACATCATTCAGAATACTGATTTTTTTTGCCCTCATAACAGCCTTGTACATATATATACGGTCTGCAATCAGCAGATTTGCAGGCATTTCAATATTATTATTTTTCAAAAAATCTGTTTTGTATACAGAGTTCCAATAAAAGACCTGATTTGTAAAAGATTCCAGTTCTTCGTCCGTGGTCAGAACACGGTTTTCTACAAAGACATTTCTCTCATTTGGAGAATTTAAAAATGTGTGCATAAAACCGTTGGACATTTTCATAGGAAGACCGGCTGCAAAGTCAGATCCGTCCTGTTCAATTCGGGCAATTAATTTGGCATAGGCACCGTCGGCAACTACGTCATCGGAATCCACCAGTGCACAGTATTTACCCGTAGCCTTGCTGATACCAATCTGAGAGGAAAGAGCTCCACCTGAATTTGGTTTTTCAATCAGATGAAATTGAGGCTTTTCCTTAATATAATCTTTAATAATTGAAACAGACTGGTCCGTACTGGAATCATCCACGATAAAAACCTCATAGGAATCAACATTTTGTCTCTCCAGTGAACTTAAGCAGTCATATATATATTGTTCATTATTATAGCTAAGTACTACAATAGAAAGAGTAACCTGATCATTCATTTTGAAAATACTCCTTTATACAATCACATATTTTTGAAACCTGTGACTTACTAAGATCTGCATACAGCGGAAGGCACAGGATGTTTTTAGAAACTTCGCGTGCAACAGGTGTTTCGAATTGGTTTTTAAATAAAGGCATATCATTAACAGCAGGATAAAAATACCGTCTTGAATAGATATCCTGTTTCGATAAACATTCCATCAAACCATCAGATGATAAATCCGGATGCTGAACGAGAACCGGATAATATGCATAATTATATATTACATTTTGGCGTTTTTTTAGTAAACGCAGGGATTTAATATTTTTTAGTTCTTCATCATAAAGTGTTACGATTTCTTTTCGCTTATTTATATTTTCGTCCAGATAGTTTAAATTAACAATTCCCATGGAAGCCTGAAATTCATTCATTTTGGAATTCACACCATCATATTCAGTAATTCCATTGACTGCTCCAAAATTAGATCTGGCTTTAATTTCAGCCAGCATGGAGGCGCTTTTAAGGACACCCATTCCACCTTCAACGGAATTGAAAACCTTTGTGCCATGCAGACTAAACATGGAAGCATCCCCAAAGTTGCCGATATTTGTTCCATTTACTTTCACATTAAAAGCATGAGCAGCATCATATACTACCTTTAAGTGATGTCTGTCAGCAATTTCCTGTATTCGTTCAACATCACAAGGGGAGCCATAAACATGTACGGGCACAATTGCCACCGTGTCAGGTGTAATCAAATCTTCAATTTTATCTACATCAATATTATAATCATCTTTTTTTATGTCACAAAAAACAGGAGTATGACCGGAGTTGACGATTGCTAAAGTTGTTGAAACAAATGTAAAAGGAGTTGTAATAATCTCTCCAGGTTCAATACATGACAAAATATTTTGAAGCAGCATATGACCATTACATTGCAGGTCAATGT
>JAUUNJ010000240.1 GCA_030844625.1 Roseburia sp.
AAATTATAAAACTGTCCATTGATGCCAGAAACAAAAATGAAATACATAAAATATATACAGTTGGATTATATCTGAACGAATATTTAAAGAAAAGAAAAAATGTAACAGTATACGACAAGGAACCCGAGTATAATTTTAAGAGTACCGGTACGTTAAGTCTTAACCATCGTCCTGTTATTGTGGGATTTGGTCCCGCAGGAATGTTCTGCGGATATATGCTTGCCCAATTTGGGTATAAACCAATTATTATTGAGCGCGGAAGCAGAGTAGAGGACCGTACGGAAAAAATTAACAGATTCTGGAAAGAGGGAAAGCTGGATACAGAGTGTAATGTTCAGTTTGGTGAAGGGGGTGCAGGCACCTTTTCAGACGGAAAACTTAACACCCAAATCAAAGACAGGGAGCATAGAATTCATCTGGTTCTCGAAACTTTTGTGAAATTTGGCGCAAAAGAAAATATTTTATATGATGCCAAACCCCATATTGGAACGGATGTGTTATCCAAAGTTGTAAAAAACATAAGAGAGTATATTGGTCAGAAAGGCGGAACTTTCCTGTTTGATACTGCACTTGTTTCCATAGAATATGATAATAATAAATTAAAGAGATTACAGTTGAGTGATGGGACATATATAGACACAGATCTCTGCATTCTTGCGATTGGACATAGTGCAAGAGATACATTTGAAATGCTTCATAAAAAGAATGTTTCAATGGAGCAGAAACCTTTTGCTGTAGGTGTAAGAGTTGAACATCAACAAAAAGAAATCAATAAGAGCCAGTATGGTTTTGATGACAACAGGCTTGGAGCTGCCAGTTACAAATTGACTTATAAGACGCAAAAAGGACGTGGGGTATATTCTTTCTGTATGTGTCCGGGGGGCTATGTAGTAAATGCATCTTCTGAAAAAGAACATCTTGTTGTAAATGGTATGAGTTACAATGCAAGGGCTGGAATAAATGCCAACAGTGCCATTGTAGTTACGGTAACTCCGGCAGATTTTAATTCAGATCATCCTTTAGCAGGTGTAAATTTCCAGCGAAATCTGGAAAATAGGGCATTTATAGAAGGGCATGGTAAAATCCCGATTCAGAAATTAAAGGATTTTAAAGAATTAAAAGCATCTGTGAACATTGGTGCAATAGAACCTTCCTCAAAAGGAGCAACATCTTTTTCCGATATCAATAAAATTTTACCTGAATTCATATGTGATTCCATAAAAGAAGGAATGGAGCATTTTGGGAAAATCATTGAAGGGTTTGACAGGGACGATGTGATTTTATCAGCTGTGGAGAGCAGAACCTCCTCTCCGGTAAGAATTATAAGGAATGAAAATTTTCAATCTAATATATCAGGACTTTTTCCTGCAGGTGAAGGTGCCGGATATGCCGGGGGAATAACTTCCGCTGCGATCGACGGAATAAAAATTTTTGAATATATCGCTAAAAACTACAAACCTTTTTGATTTTGTAGTATTATATAAAGACGCAATGAAATAATGAAAGGTTTTTTAAGGAGCAGCAATATGAACATACGTTTTTTGGCGCAATCAGAATACTTTAACGGAATACATTTAAAAGACGACATTATCCTTGAGAAAGAATATGAACAGGGACCTTTTACAAATCTTCCTAAAGTAAGATATTATCTTTATTATTTGGAGGAAAATGTTCGTAAAGAAGTAATGCCTCACACGGACAAAGTGGATATCTTCCATATTACAGACTGTCAATATGATTCCGAATATTTGTATTTTACAGAGTATGAAGATATGACCGGAGGTGGATACACCTATAATATTATCCGCTATAATGTTACAGATCACACACATACAAGGATTATATCCTTGAGAGACAATATAGATTTATATCCTGACAGGAAAGAAATAAAAATATATATTCTGGATGATTCCAACCTCATTATTCAGAGAGCATTGCCAAAAACAAGTGTGAACGGACAGTATACCGGTTTTTTTGATTTTTCACTTATTCTGTTTAACTTTATAAAGAATAAACAAATCGCTATAGAAGATGAAAATCTGACAAATAATGGAATCCAGTTTATTCTTCCATATAACGAAACAAGCTGTATTATGAAAACAGGCTATTCATTATTCGAAGATAACAGGCACGATATATTATCCAAGGAAGAAGCAGCGGTTGAATCACTTATCGTGCTCAACATTCAGCAATTTATCAGTGATTTACAACTGGAACAGCCAAATTTAGTGATCAATGCCATTGATCAGTCCTATTATGACACAACAATTATTAATGCAAAGATTAACGACAATTTTTTGATTTACTCAAAATTTAATTATGAAAACCGTGATGAAAACATTGTTTTTTATAACATTGATTCCAAGGAGATTTATACGTGTATTAATAAAACAACATCAGGGAAATCATTGATTGACAGTGCCACTGTAATAGATACAACACCTTATATGATTTCGAGGAATTCTTCAGGAACTCAATTTTTCAATCTGGTGTTAAATGAAACGGATACTACATATTCAGAAGATTTTGATATAAAATTTGTAAACAATACCACTCTTATTTCTTCTTACACAGAAAAAAATTTCTGGGGAAAAGAGCGTGAAATGGTTGCAATTCATAAATTTCCATCAAAAAAAGTTATTCTTCAGGAAAGAGGAGAATTTATAGGTGCAGTGGCATCCGACAGTGAAACAACATATATCTTTTTAAAATAATATGAACTTACAGAAAGAAAGAAAAAATGAATCAGGAAAAAATCAACAGAATTAATGAATTATATAAAAAATCAAAAAACATCGGGCTTACAGAAGCTGAAAAGGAAGAGCAGCAGCAGCTCAGAACCGAATACAGAATGTCGGTCATAAACAATCTGTCTGCATCTCTTAATAATGTAAGCATCAAGAATCCAGACGGATCAATAACAAAGATAAAACCTAAAGGACATTAAAAATGCTTTCCAAAAAAGAAATACGTCAGGAAATGATTCAGAAGCGGAAAAATTTAACAAAAAATGAAGTTGTCACGAAAAGTTCACTAATTTGCAATAAAATCATAAACAGCGAATGTTATAAAAACAGTAGCGTTATTTATTGTTATTGCAGTATAAATAACGAAGTGAGTTTAAAACCCCTTATGGAACATGCGTTAAACTGCGGAAAAATTGTGGCATTGCCAAAGGTAGAGAATAATAATATTCAATTTTATTCCATAAAATCCTTTGACGAACTATCCGCCGGATATTACAATATTCCAGAACCTAATTTGCGAACAGCCGCCCCCAAAGGTGAACTGCTGATTGTACCCGGTGTTGCCTTTAGCAATGACGGAAATCGTTTGGGATATGGCGGTGGTTTTTATGACCGTTTTTTATCTAATAATGACATACTTTCCATTGGCGTATGCTACGATTTTCAAATAATAGAGAATATCCCGGTTATGAAACATGACAAAAAAATAAATATGATAATAAGCAATTGACAGGAGCACACAATGAACTTCTCAAACGAGACAGAAAAGCAAAAATACTATATAGAAAAATGTAAGGAACTTATTTCCGTAAAAGAACAGCAATACGGAAGAAAATTAACAGCATGCGTGGTTACTTTTGGCTGCCAGATGAATTTTAAGGATTCCGAAAAACTCATGGGGATTCTCACCGAAATTGGTTACGAGGAAACGGAAGATGAACATGCAGATTTCGTCCTGTATAACACATGTACGGTACGTGAAAACGCCAATCTGAAAATTTACGGAAGATTAGGTTATCTCTCAAAAATAAAAGAAAAAAATCCTGACATGCTCATTGGTTTATGCGGATGTATGATGCAAGAGCCTCATGTTGTGGAAAAACTAAATAAAAGTTACCGGTTTGTCGATATAATTTTTGGAACCCACAATATTTTTCTGCTTGCCCAACTATTATATGACAGATTAATCAGCGGTCACAAAGTGGAAGATATCTGGGATGGAACAACAGAAATTGTGGAGGACCTACCGGTCATTAGAAAATATGATTTTAAATCCGGTGTAAATATAATGTATGGCTGCAATAATTTTTGCAGCTATTGTATTGTTCCTTATGTCCGTGGCAGGGAAAGAAGCAGAAATCCGGAAGATATCATTGAAGAAATCAGGGAGCTGGTATCTAACGGTGTTGTTGAGATTATGCTGTTGGGGCAAAATGTTAACTCTTATGGAAAAACTTTGAAACATCCGATTTCTTTTGCCGAACTTCTTCGGAGAATTGAAAAAATAGATGGTCTTTTGAGAATAAGATTTATGACCTCTCATCCAAAAGATTTATCAGATGAGCTGATAGAAGTAATGGCACAGTCAAAAAAAATATGCAAACAGATGCATCTTCCACTCCAGTCAGGAAGCAGCCGGCTTTTAAAAATAATGAACAGACATTATGATAAGGAGCAGTATCTGCGCCTGGTAGACAAGCTTCGCAGTGCGATTCCGGATATCGGACTTACAACAGACATTATTGTAGGTTTTCCGGGTGAAACTGAGGAAGATTTTGAAGAAACTCTGGATGTGGTGAAAAGGGCAAGATTTGATTCGGCTTTTACATTTATTTATTCAAAGCGTTCCGGAACTCCTGCTGCCAAAATGCCAGATCAGGTGCCGGAAGAAGTCGTAAAAGACCGATTCGACAGACTTCTTAACATTGTGAATGAAATATCAAGAGAAAAAACAAAACTTTTAGAAAATACGGTACAGCCTGTACT
>JAUUNJ010000241.1 GCA_030844625.1 Roseburia sp.
GTTCGTATCGATTGTTATTACGAGAAGTATAGAAAAGAATTTTATAATAAGAGTAATTAAATGCATGCATTATGTATTACTGGTTTCAATGATTTCGAAAAGAAACTATATGCATTAGAGCATAGTAATGTGAACTCGCTAGACTATAAGGAGATAGAGATTTCGTATCAAGAAGTTATAAATGCTAATTTTGCATATGAGTATTTTACTGGTTATACCAGAGAATCTTATTACGAAGTTTCTAAGATAAAGGATAGTTCGTATTTACAAAAAGATCCTGTGCGGGATTTTGTGCAGTATATATGTAAGCACAAATCTGTGCTCAAAAAAAATATCAGTAAAACTAATGTGGTAATGGTTGAGGGTAAGTTTGCATTGGACAATACTGAATTGTTCAGTGATAGGTTGATACAGATGAGGATATTTCTAAAGATGGAAATATTTAAGGCGGAATTATTGGTTGATGATGAACAGGTAAAAAATCCTATTATCGAATCTAATAAAATATTTGAAAAAATGTTTCAAATTGTTTTGGTTAAAAAAATGCGAAAGCAGTCATTGGATTTAACTGAAACCGATAAGTCTAATATGAAATATGCATTAACATTGCTAAGAGAGTATTTTTCTAAACTGCTTAAATGGGCAGATAACAAGGTAGAGGAAATGAGTACAAACAATAAGGAGATTAAAATTTTGGAAAATAGAATAAAAGAGTTATTTTATCAGGTGACAAATATTGATCAGGATATTGATGTTAACAGAAAATTAACTGATTACGGCATAAATTCAATTACAATAATTGAGTTTCTTGTAAAAATCGAGGATGAATTTGATATTGAATTTGATATTGAAAATATGACTGTAGAGAAATTCGAGTCATTACATGACCTATGCGATTATGTGCAATCGAATAGCCAAAATTTAGATAATTGCAAAACTTACTAAGCTTGTTCGACATCTTGATTAAAAACATGGAAGAATTCAAGTGTTGCTCGTATTTTGGGATAAATGTGGGTAAAAGTTTTTGAACATCATCAAAAATATCTGCCGATGAGAACTGTTTGTATGGTACCATATAAATATATCTCCTTTAGGTGGACGGTTAATAGCTTCAAGAAAACTCTATTTTACCATAATCCAAGAGAATATATTTTATTATAGTAACAAAAAATGCCGTATATATGCGTGCTATAGGTGTTTTGCAAATGCCTAAATAGATAAAATTGATAAAGAGGAGAAAGATTATGTCAAATAAAACAACGGTTGCGACAATATTTGCATTAAATTATTACAGTAAAGGAATAACAATGTTAGAGAGTGTAAATAAATTTAATCCTGATATTGAATTAAACATATTGATATCAGATAAGGTAGAAAACAAGGAAAAATTTCTTAATGATGCACTTATTAAAAAGCTTAATGTCAAAGTTACATTTCTTGAGGATTTGGAATTAAGGGATTTCGAGAATCTTGCTTTTAAATACGATATGGTTGAGTTTTGTACATGTGTTAAACCAAAATATCTTTTAATGTTAGCAGATGAGTACGATAAGATTATTTATCTTGATCCGGATATTATGGTATATGCAGTACTTGAAGAAATTCAAAATCTTTTAGATGTTCATAATATAGTGTTAACACCACATATTTCAGGAACAATCGAAGAGGGTATTTCTCCGGCGACTGATTTTCTTAGAAATGGTATATATAACCTGGGATTTATTGCAGTAAAAAATGCAGATGTGGTAAAGATATTTTTAAAATGGTGGCATAAAAAATTAATGAACTATTGTTTCTGTGATTCTAGGAAATCTTTGGCATGGGATCAGAAATGGGTTGATTTTGTACCAGCATTATTTGATGGAGTGTATGTTTTAAGAAGTCCAAATTATAATGTGGCATTCTGGAATATTCAGGGACGATATATTTCTGAAAAAAATAGTACATATTATGTAAATAATGATTATCCATTGGTTTTTGTTCATTATAGTCACTTTAATATTAATTCACCTAATTATTTATTCTACATAAATGATGGGCTCAACTTATTGATAGAGGACAGAAGAGACTTAAGTAAAATCACTAGTGAATATGTGTCTGCATTAAGAAGCAATACTAATGAATCATATGCTAAAAAGAAATACAGATACAACTATTATGATAATGGTGAAATTGTCAAAGAAGCGCATAGAAAATTATATAATCACCTTGATACAGAAACGGAAGAATATAACGAACCTTTCAATACAAAAAAGACAAATTCATTCTACAAGCTGGCAAAGATGTTTGAGGATATCGATGTGTCAGCATTGTAATAAAGGAGAGAGGAAATATGAAGTTTTTGGAAAAAGTTAAATATATAAAAGAATTTAATAAAAAGCGTTTTATATATGAAGGAATATACTGCTTTATAGAATATCTTGAATATATTTTGGTTGGTTGTCTGTATCTGAAGTGGATCGTAACAGATGTACAGAGTGGAAAAGAATTATCATATATTTTAAAAAAAATACTTGGCTTTACGGTAATTCTGTTTTTAATCTTCATTATCAGAAGTTATATAAATAATGTTGTGAGACCTATAACAACAATTGATATTTACAGTAAAGTATATGGGCAAATATATAATAAGGCTTCACAAGTTGAATTAGAATGTTTTGAAAATGAAAAGTTTTATAACAAATACATGCTGGTTCTAGATAAGGCCGATGAGAAGCTAATAAATGTAATTAAGAATGCTTATGATATATTCTTTGGATCAATCGCTGTAATTGCTACATTTATCATAATGTATCGAATGGATAAGTTTTTGATATTTTTCGTATTTGTTCCATTGCTCTCCAACTTTACGATTGGCGTACTTTACAATAAAAAATCCTTCGATAGAGAAAAAGAAATTATCAGTCAAAAGCGAAGAATTGACTATACAGACAGAATATTGAAGTTGAAAAACTATGCTAATGATATCAGAACAACTAATTTGTTTGAACTATTGTGTTATAACTACGAAGAAAGCGTGGCAAAAATTAAAAAAATAGTAAAAAAATTCTTCCTGAAAACATTTAGTTTAAATTTTGTAAATGTGATTTTATCATTCTCGATTTTTTCATTGTTGTTTACATATGCAGCTTTTAGAACGATAGTATCAAAGACAATGACTATGGCAGATCTTGCAGTTATCCTTACAGTTGCGTCTGTTTCTTCATTTATTATCATAAAGATTACATATGTATTTTCAGATATTGTAAAAAATCTTTTATTTGTTCAGAATCTAATTGAATTTCTTAACTATGAATCAAAGATTAACGAAAACCAGCAGGGAATAACCCCTGATAAGAACGTAAGATCCATTGAATTTAAAAATGTCAGTTTTGGGTATAACAGTGATTCCGAGCTTTTACATAATATTTCATTTGTTATTAAGGGAAACAGCAAAGTAGGTCTGGTTGGTAAGAATGGTGAAGGAAAAACAACATTATTAAAATTACTATTCAGATTATATGATCCAACATCTGGTCAGATTTTGGTGAATGGCGTAGATATTAAGAAATATAATTTGAAAGAGTATAGAAAATTATTTGCATCTGTAATGCAGGATTATCAATTATTTGCATTACCTATTGAGGACAACATCAAATTGTGCAGAGACGTAGAGATTACAGTGCAGAATTTTAATGAGATTCTTGAATATGCATTGATTAGTGAAAAAATTAATGAACTTCCAAAGCGTGCCAAGACTATTATGACTAGAGAATTTGATGATGATGGAATAGATTTGTCTGGTGGACAAAAGCAAAAGTTAGCGATAGCTAGAACATTTGCTAGTTCAGCGTTCGTAAAGGTATTTGATGAGCCAACAAGTGCTGTGGATCCTATCTCCGAACAGAGAATGTTGGAAAATATATGTAATCAGAACAATGATGGCATTACTATATTAATCACACATAGATTGTCGTTATTAGTAGACTTTAACCAGATATTGGTTTTAAATGAAGGAATAATAGTTGAGGATGGAAATCACAAGGAACTCATGGAAATGAATGGAATATACAAAGAAATGTATATGCGCCAGGCACAAAATTATATAGACGGAATGGAGGTGGTATGATGGAGAAAAATAACAATTTAAAAAATTTAGATTTTTTGTTCAAGCTATGTTTTAAGGCAGCTCCAGGATATATAATTTCTTTATTTGTCTTTTCATGTTTTGCACGTTGTGTTGTATTTTTGGAACATGTTTATTCGATTAAATATGTTTTAGAAGTTGCAGAATTTAATAAACCTTTTAATTTAGCTATAAATATAATGGTCATAGTTTTGCTCTTGTTGATAGCAAAGTTGTTTATCGGAGCTATATTTGATAATTATTACACTTTGTATCTGTTACCCAAGGTAAATATGCAGGTCAAATTAAAAATATATTCACATGCCAAGGATATGGATATTAAAAACTATGATGATCCAAATTATTATAATGATTTTTCGTTGTCGGTTAATGAAGTGGAAAAATCTATTGAAAGACTTATAAATACTATTAAGAATCTCACGGAAGGTATTACTGGTGTTATATGTTGTGGAATGCTGTATGTTTTTAATGACAAATTATCTATGTTGTTTATTGTTATCTCATTTATTGGATGTTTTACTATTGATCTTATAACTACAAAAATCAATTTTAAAATTGCAATTAGCAGAAATCATCATGAAAGAAAACGAGAATATTGCAAGCG
>JAUUNJ010000242.1 GCA_030844625.1 Roseburia sp.
AGCTAATTTGATAGGAACGTTTATATTCAATATTGGTGTAAATGTTAGTGTTTTTTTAACCTTTATACCACTTTTGATCGGTGTAATGTTTGGCTGTAATTACAATGAAGATTTATCTTTAGTACGATATTTAAAATTGTTGATTTCTAAACCGTCAAAAGCGTATTATTCAAGACCTGTTGAAGATCTTGAACAACTTCATAATTCAGCCGCAAAAATTCGGGAAGAAGAAGAACTCCGAAAAAAACAGCAGGAAAAAATGTCAGATGAGGCACAAAAAAAGCTGCTTATAAAAATTGGAATAGGGGTTATAATAGCTATTTTTATTTTTATTGTATTAGTGATGATTGTAAAATCTACGAAAAAGGATGAACTTCATCATACTGTTCCAGAAGCATATTATATAGAAGTTTGGAGTAAAAATGTATGAAAAAAAAGAAACTGTATTTTTTCCTAATTGTTGTGGGAATTGTTATTTTTATTGTAATAATGATTGTTACAGGTGGAATAACATTAGAAACATTCAGTCAGAACAATCAAACTAAAAGTGTTACTTCCACAGTGGACGATCTGGGGGATAATTGTTACTATGTATGGCATAATCCGAAAACGAATGATATAACAAAAGATTTAACGCAACCAGCTGAAACGGATGTATTTAAATTATGCCCGTCTGGAATTGTGAATTGGGGAAAAGATTCTCTTGTAACACATACCGTTTGGTTTACCGGAGATATGGATCAGGATATCCCTACCTTATATCCAGGAGATAAATTGTTATATGTGTCATCTAATTATGTACCCTATAACGGAATTGAATGGGAGCGCTTTGCAGATTATGGATATACAATTGGTGTGGCAAATATGATTGGTGATGATAGTGGGCATTATCATATCAGTAATGAAGATGGTAAGGGATTCAATGGATATGTGTGTCGAGATTCAGATGCTAATCAGTTGAATGAAAATTTTTCAGCAGTGTCTAATTTATTTTTAGACAAGATTGGTGGAACTAAAATTAGAGAAGATAATGTATCTGATGATGGTACAGTAAATAATCTTGTTAAAAACAAAGAATATATTTGTGAATGGTATACAGGAACAATATATCAGGATTTCGAAATGACTGCGAATGTGCATACACTTGGTTTGATGGAATCCTTTACTACATATGATTATGAGTTTTTGCATAGTAATTGTATCGAAATACCTATTCCTAATTGGTTTAAGACTGGATATTATTATGTAGATGGAATTGGAATGTTCCGTTATGTATCTAAAAATGATGAAGCTTTATATAATGGAAAAGAATATGACGAAAATATCAATTGGAATGATCCAATTATTTTATATGATGAAAATGACAATTTGATTTATAATCCATCCACTGGTGTAGATAAAAGAAATGTAGATGAAGATAACAATAGCAATGATTCTGAAGAACAAAATAGTGTAGATTCTGATTATGATGCATCGGAAGATCAAAATGATAAACCGACAGATGAAGGCGATGTAGGGGCTGACAATTATGATGATTTTGGAAATGAAACAATTATCACTGATGATGCAATAGAGTAAGAAAATTATGAGCGGTTTACCACAATTTTTTTCCTATTTGTTGTTTTTTCTATATCAAAATGATTATTGAGGTCTATTATAATTTTAAGAAAAAGGAAAATGAGGTGATTCCTATGGAGAATAAATTGGTACTCTTATCTCTCAGAGATAGAGAAAATCCGGACGTGGAAAAAATGTTTGTTCAATTAAAAGAAAATAATAGTGTATTATATCGTTTCTTGATTAGTACGTTGCAAAAAGATCCATTGCTTGGAGTGCGTCAAGATGTGTTTACTTATATTGCTGCGAATGCTACAGAATTCAATCAAAATCAAAGATATATGTTTAATTTATCGAGGATCATGTGTAATATAAAAATTTCGCCGGAGCACATAAAATGGATAGATTCATACCTAAGAAAAAAAGGCGAGTATGAAACGGTTGACGATTTTTTCATTATTTTTGACGAAGCAGTTGAAAAGGATATGTCGTTGGAACAGATACAATCCTTTTTTGAAACAGAATCTGACGAAGTAATATTGTATGATAAAATTATGAATTATGAGTCGGAAACTAATGATACAGTAGCCGAAACGACTCAATTAGAAACAGAATCAGAATCTCAAGTTGAACCGGAGCATGAAATTGAGATTGAGAAAAAAGAAAATTATCAATCAAAAAATTCCAATGTGACTGAAATGTTTCAGAACCTTATCAATGTAATGAGCAGAAAGGAAGAAACGGATGATGAGGTTCGTTCTGTTGATGAGAATTTCAAGCAAATTGTGGCTAAACTTCAGTTGATAACATCAGAACTAATGGCCTATTCAACAGAGGTTGTACATGCTTTGGAATTTAAAGATCAAGAAAATGAACGTTTAACTTCATTGATGAAAATTCAGCAGCATGTTATGGCAAGCCAACAGGAAAAAATAAATGAGCTCCATATTCAAATCGCTCACTTAAATCGGCGCATTCAAAATTCGGAAAAAACAGAAATGCAGCGTGCAGCAATTAATCAAAAAATTTTTGAGTTGCAAAATCTCACGATGAATGAGCGTAAAGAAGAAGAGTATCCGTTGGTCTTCAATGATGACATCAGGGGGTAATCGATATGACAGAATTGACACTAAATGAATATCGATCACGTTTGCAGGTTCTTGCAGAGAAAGCTAATGCAGAAGGCAGGCATAAGTTAAGTGAGTTTACGCTACGTTTATTAAATCAGGAAAATCCAGATTTAAAAGTTTTGGATGCTATTTTTAAATATTATGATTCAATATCAGATAGTGATTCTGTTGTTTATAACTTTTTCCTGGATCACAAGGCAAATGTAGAATGGTTTTATTTTGCTGGATTTCTGAGCGACCAGAGGGGAAACGTATCTGACTATTTTGATATTTTAAAGGAATGTTTCGAGAAGAAAATCAAAGTTGATAAGTTATATCAATTTGAAAAGCAATCAGATAATATTGAAAAATTTGCTGAATTGGTGAAAAAAGAAATATCTAATACTTTCGATGAAAATTTTGATCGGGAAATACCACAAACAGAATATATTCAACATTTGATTGAAGAAAACAATATGCTTAATAATCGTCTGGATAAAGCCCTTAATGATTTGGATAGTGTTCGAACAGAACAAAAAAGCATGTTGGAAAAGTCTGTTTCTGATAAACAGGTGTTAATAAACTGCAAATCGGAAAACGAACAATTAAGAAAAGAAATAAGAAAACTTAATTTATCCGTTGAGATTGCGAAAAAAAAATATGCTTCGCAATCAAGTATGATAGAGCAATTAAGCGGCATAAATGATATTTTGACGGCTGAAAACGAGACAATACAAAAGCAAACAGAGGAATTATCTCTTAAATATCAAAGACTTCTCCAAGAATCAACTATGAATACAGACATCATTACTGATTTAAATATTAAAATTAGTGAGTTACAAAGTCAGTTAAAAGAATCTTTAATTCCCCAGGAGAGTATGGATCAAGTACAAACAGATTATTCAGCGATTGAACAACAACCTGAATATGGTTATGATTTTGACGTTGAAAATGAAATTACTGAATCGTTTCCGCCGGAATCAGAATTTGATCCAGAACCAGAGGAGTTAGATTATGATCCTTCAGATTTAATTGAGATTAAGAATAATAAAAATGAAGTCAAAAAGTACAGTAATTTTTTTATGAATTTTATTGCCCGACATTTTGAAAAAAAGTTTGCCAATAAATCTATCGCAGAACAGGATAACTTAATTTTTATCAAATTGATGGAAAATGATTATGAGCAGGATACAGTGAGAGCTGTTAAATCGGCTATGAAAAATAATCAGGAACTATCGAGAGTTGATTTGTATAGACTTGTGACAGGACGGAAAAGTGATAATGAAATATGCAGTTTTTGTACTGCAGTGTCAGCATAAAATGGTGAAGGGGTACATACGTTATGCAGAATAAACAGGATGATAGACATGAAAATATAATTTTAATTATTGCCGGGGTATGTGGTTCAATTTTATTTATATATTTAGGCTATTTAATTGCTGCGATAATTGGATATGTGCAGGATAACAGTATAGATGTGTTAACTGGAGCCGGTATGGTATTAAAAAAACCGTTTGTCAAATATTTTAATCAATACACGCCGATAACTATGATTTTAGGTTTTATTGCTTTTGAAGTAATTTTTTTCTTAATTGTAATGCGTAGCAGAAAATTGAAAGACAATGAAGAAGAAACATTGTTTGATTCAGAAGTTATTGACCTGGCTGAAGTATCTTTTGAAAAAAATAATGATCAAAATGTATTGAATTCTGATGACTTATTAGAAGAGTTGCAAGAGCGTGGTAGCGGTGAAAGTGAATTGAATAAATCATTATATATATCTCCAGAAGAAGATGATGGAATAGATTTGCGGGAACAAATATCTGTTTTTAAAGAGAAAAAGGGAGACTACAGCAAGAAAGACAGTGAAAATCCGGAAATTGTTTCATTTAGTGATGATGTAGTAACAGATTTACTAAATGATTATGATCTTTCGCAAATTAAAGCAATGCTTCCTTTAAAAGAGCATATTAGCTCTGTTAATGTTACTTTATTAAGGCGGATGTTTAAACCAACTATGTCGGCTGATGAAATTGGTAAATATATTAAAATATTTTAT
>JAUUNJ010000243.1 GCA_030844625.1 Roseburia sp.
TATAGATTAAGGAATAACGAATTTGTAAGAAATAGAAAGAATACTTTTGTTTTCGCAAATGAAATAGATTCTTATGCTGCACAGGCATTTGTGGCTAATTATCCAGATATTAAGATGGTAAATGAGGACATAAAAGAGCTAAGTGAAGCGTATATACAGCAATTATTGGGAGATGAACCAGTAGATTTGATTATAGGGGGACCACCATGTCAATCTTTTAGTACGGTAGGACAGCGAGTATTTGATGAAAAAGCAACATTATATGAAGAGTACAAAAGGCTGTTGAGTATTGCAAAGCCTAAGATGTTTCTTTTTGAGAATGTGAAAGGTATTTTATCTATGAAAGAGACATTTTACAAAAAGGATGCTGAAGGAAATATAATGTATGAAGTTAAGAAAAATAAGGAAACAGGAAATGAAAGGCGATATCCGATAGTAATAGGACATGGAAGAAAAATCATAGATATTATTAAAGAGGAATTTGAGAATATTGATGATGGGCTTGGTTATACTATAAGCTGTCAAGTGTTAAATACAGTGAACTATGGTGTTCCTGAGAGCAGAGAAAGAGTTATTGTCGTTGGTGTGAGAAAAGATTTGGATTTGAAATGGAAATATCCTGAGCCTAAGAATGGTGAAAAACTGACGGTCAAAGATGCAATATCAGATTTACCGGTTGTATTAGAAAATCAAAATATTAGTCAGTATAGTTTGTCACCACAGAATAATTTTCAGAGATTGATGAGAAAGGGGAGTGACAAATTAACGGAACACTATTGTGGAACATATGGCGATAAGATAAGAACTGTCATACGAAATGTAAAACAAGGACAGGGAAAAGACGATTTTAACAAATTGGTTGAAAAAGGAATAATTGATAAAAAATATAAGTTGACATCAGGTTATCATAACACATATGGTCGTTTAGTTGAAAATCAGCCTTCTCCTACTATTACAAATAATATGACTTCTCCATCTGGGTTACGGTGCATTCATTACAAGCAAAATAGAGCGTTGACACCAAGGGAAGGAGCTAGAATACAGTCATTTCCAGACTGGTTTGAATTTCGAGGAGGGCTGGGGAGCGTTACAACGCAGATAGGAAATGCAGTTCCACCGTTAATGGCATTAGAATTGGCGAAGCAAATTGAAAAAATAATGAAAGGATAGAAATATGGTAACAGACATAGAAAAGGAAGAAATTAATAATAGAAATACAAAAGATGCTATTTATTTTAATTTCTCATATGCAGCATTAAAACTTTTAGGTAAAAATTTGTACAGTAATGCAGCTAATGCAATATCAGAATTAGTTGCAAATGGTTTGGATGCTAAGGCAGAAAATGTATATGTGTATATTGATATGTCTGATAAGAAACATTCTACTATAGAAATCATAGATGATGGAACGGGAATGGACTATGGTGATTTGGCTCGAAAATATGTGTGGATTGGGAGAAACAAAAGAGATGATGCCGACATTCTGGAAGAGGATAAAAAGAATGTTATGGGGCGAAAAGGAATCGGAAAATTAGCGGCTTTGTATTTATCAAACAACTACTTTATTATGACGAAAAAGGAATTAAGTAATGAAGTCGATTTATGGGAAATAAATCTTTCAGCATATGCAGACTCAGATTTTCCTAAATTGGATCGTGTTAGTAAAAAGATTGCATTGGTTAATGATAGTATATGGGAACAGAATCAACATGGAACAGCAATAATTTTGCATGATGTAGATTTAAGAAGAAATGGTGCAAAAAGAATAGAGGCGTTAAAGAGAGTATTTGCAGATTTTTATTTAATTGATGAATTATCTTCAAATATTTATGTAGCAGTAAAAACTGACAAAACTAAGAAGGTTAGTTTTGAAAAAGTAGAAAAATTTGTTGCATTTGAAAATTTTTATGCTATATATGACAATACGGAGAACTGTTACTATAAGAAAATGAAAGAGAGTATTGCGTTTTCGTGGGCATCAAAATATTCACATATTGCGAATCTAGAACGAAGTACTATTCTTTGGAAAGGTGACGAGTTTAAATACAAAGGGAAAAGAAAATTTAAAACTGAAAACGGAATATTAGTTGAAAAAGAGTATGAATTGACTGGATGGATTGGTGTGCATGCGACAATAGAGTCAAAAAATGCTATAGATGAAAAGTTTATAAGAAATGATATTTATCAACCGAATAGGCTTAGAATATATGTAAGAAATAAGTTAGCAGTGGCTGATTTTTTTGAAATGCATCCAAGTACTCAAGCGATGTCTAACTATGTAGAAGGAGACATTACTTTTGATATTTTGGATGATGATGATTTGCCAGATATTGCAACTTCAAGTCGCCAAGATTTTCTTGATGATGAACGTGTAGAATTATTAATATCGCTTGTGGATCCGATAGTAAACGCATTATTCAAAGTAAGAAATGAAATAGGGCAGAAGATTAGAAAAGAGAACGAAGAGTATGAAGAATATTTAAAAAAGCAAGAAGAAGAAAAGCGAGAAAAAGAGAAAAGAGCTCGTAAACAGGCTGAGGAGCAGGCGAGAAAAGCAGAACAGGAAAAAGCGGAAGCCGAAGAAAAACAGAAAGAAGCTGAACATAACAAACAAGAAGCAGAGCAAAAACAAAAACAAGCTGAAGCAAGAGCAGAAAAAGAAAGACAGCGAGCTAGATATATACTTAATGTAAGCGGAGTTGATGATAAAAATATTATGAATTCTATACACAGTATATATAATATGTCAAATCGTGTAAAAGAAAATTTAGATGAGTTGAGCGAGTTGCTTAAATATTCTAATAAGGGAATGAAAAAACTTCAAAAGGCAACAATGTCAAATCAAAGAATTTTATCTGTATCTAAAATAATTTCAAAAGCTGGAAGAATTGTTGAAAATAATGATGCTTCAAAGCAAGTCAATTTAAATGCATTTATAGGAGAATATGTGGACGATGTTTTAACGTGTATTTATGAAAAGAATGATATAGATATTGTATGTAATGTGGATATGGAATCTAGTTATGTTATCAAAATTAAGCCATTATCCTTTATTATGATGATAGATAATATTATAGGGAATGCAATAAAGGCTAATGCAAAAAAGCTTCAAATAGTTGCAGATGATACATTGGATAACGAACATATAATTAAGTTTATTGACGATGGAGATGGTATTAGTAAGACAGTAAATAGAATTGAAAGTTTGTTTGAGTTTGGAGTAACTACAACTAGCGGGTCGGGATTAGGATTATTCTATGCAAAGAAATTTATGAATGATATTAAAGGTGATATAGAAATAATACCGAATAAAGATAAAGGGATTTCAATATTGCTGAAATTTAAAAAACAAAAGAATTGAGGAGAGTACGATGTTACGAGATTTAACATACAAAGTAATTGTAATTGATGATGATTCAGATTTGTATGAAGACTATATTGAGGAAATTGAAGAAACGTTGAACAAACAAGGATATTTATTGGAACACGATAGATATGAAGAATTAGATGAATTGGAAGAAAATTCATTGGAGGATGTGGATCTTTTCTTGGTTGATTTAAAATTTGGTAATGAAGATAAGGGACCAGAATTTATAGCTAAAATAAGGGAAAGCTATTGTACAGATATTTTGTTTTATTCATCGGATTCGAAGGCAATAATAGAAAGTCGCTCAAAGGGAGAATTTGAAGGCGTTTTCTTTGCGATAAGGGATGAAAATAAAAATGAAATCAAGATAAGAATTAAACAATTGATTGAAAAAATGGTAAAACGTTCAAATACTCCATTAGCTTCAAGGGGCTTAGTATTAGGGTGCGTAGCAGAATTGGACAATATAGTCAAAGATAAAATTCATTCATTACTTACAAAAATTAATCCAGAGCAAGTTGAAAAATTAATGAATGATTGTACCAAAATGTATTACTCATCCTATGGGGGAAATTCAGATAAAATTAAAGATTTTTTTGGAACGAATTTTCACAAAGAGAAATTGCAGTGGAATGAGGTTAAAGAGATATGTAATAAATATGAAATTTCAGATTTGGTAGAAAATGTTGCGATTACTGATTCAAATAAAAATTTCAGAGTGTTGCTTAAAACTTATGAAATATTGAAAGGGAAGGATGATACATATAACATTATAAAGGACTTTATCGAATTACTTTCTGATAGGAATATATTTGCTCATGTTCGTGAAGAAAAAAATGACAAGGGGCAGTATCAATTCAAAAAATTAAACAAGGATGAAAATCTGGTTTTATCAGATGAAAAATGCATGGAATTGAGAACAAGTATTATAAAGTATCATGAGCAAATTGGTAATATACAGTGACGGAGAAGCTCAAATATAATTTCTTAATCTTATTTACAAATAATATTTATTATTCTATAATATTCCTAGGTGAACAATCAAACGAATCACACTGATACACATTTGATACACTTTCGCTGAAGAAAAAAGATGAATACAGAATACTTTGTATAATAAGTGGATTAAAGGATATAAAACAGAAACTGAAATGTTACTATTTCTTTCCGATTGAACCGTGAAGGTGGTAGAACAGTAGGATCTGGAAAGGTAGCAACTATAATCGAGTAGTAAATATTATCTAAAACTTTGGCTCAGCCCTTTATTTATAAGGGGTTGAGCTACTTTTAATTTTGGCTCTTTGTCAAGAGTGGGGGTAAAAAGAATTTAGGCACAGTTGTGA
>JAUUNJ010000244.1 GCA_030844625.1 Roseburia sp.
TTTTTCATAGAAATTACCATAGTGGTCTGATATACTTTATATTGCTATTAAGCAGACGGAAGGGTGGAGAATTATGAACAAAGTATTATGTTCTACAGGTGCTCTGATTGGAATGCCAAATGGAAGAAACCACAAGTTGATAGAAAAATTTGCCGGGAAGTTAAACTGTGATGGCTTTGAATTTATGATGTACAGTACATGGTATGATAAAGTAGATGAAATTGTGGCAGATTTGCGAAGAATGTCATTGGAATTCCCGATAATGCATTGTGATAAGCGGATTGGAGAAAATATTAGCAGAAATGAGAATGATGATTTAGAGACTGCACTTAAAAGATTCGAAATAAATTGTCAGATTGCAAATGATATAAAGGCATCAAAGATGGTTTTTCATTTGTGGAACGGGCAGATTTCAGATCAGAAAATTGACAACAATATTAAGGCATATAATGATTTTGCTGTAATAGCTAAGAAGCACAATGTTGATTTGTTAGTAGAGAATGTTGTGTGTAACAAAGAAAATCCTATGCAGCATTGGTGTGAACTGAATGAAAAATATCCTGATACCCATTTTATTTTTGATACAAAGATGGCTGCTTTCCACAGCCAGATGGACTGGATTTATGATGATAATTACAGATGGCTATGGGAAGATAATCATATAAAACATTTACATATTAATGATTATGCCGGTGGTTATATGGAATGGGATAAACTAAAAACACTTCCCATAGGCAGGGGCAACATAGATTTTGTCAGGTTTTTTGATTTTCTGAAAGAGAAAAATTATAAAGGAAATTATACTGTAGAAGCAACAGCTTTTTTGCCTGATGGTGATGTGGATTATGATATGTTAAATCAATGTTTCCGCAATATCAAAGAATATATACAGCAGCACTAAAATAAATAATCGGGAAAAATCTTTGGAAATATGATAGTTTATAATTGGACCCAAGTAAGTCATTAGGAGGTGTAATATCGAAATATAATGAATCTGTGCAATGAAATAATTGATAAACTGAAAAATAAAAAAAACGTTCAAAAGGAAGAATTGCGTCTGCTTTTGGAGACAGAGGATTCAGAGGTATTGGAATATTTACGCCAGTGTGCAGAACAAGTACGAAAAGAAATCTATGGTAACTCAATTTATATCAGAGGACTGATAGAATTTACTAATTATTGTACAAATGACTGTTACTATTGTGGTATCCGCAAAAGTAATCAGAATGCGGAGCGTTACCGCCTTACAAAGGAAGAAATTCTGGATTGCTGCCAGAATGGTTACGAACTGGGATTTCGGACTTTTGTATTACAGGGTGGGGAGGATGGCTATTATACAAAAGAGAGAATCTGTGACATTATAAAAAACATTCATAAGAAATTTCCGGATTGTGCAATTACCATGTCAATAGGAGAGAAAACAAGAGAATTTTATGAGGCTATGTATGAAGCAGGTGCAGACCGCTATCTTCTCCGGCATGAGACGGCAAATCAAGAACACTATAAAAAATTACATCCAAAGGAGTTGTCCCTGAAAAAACGAAAGGAATGCCTTTACACATTAAAGGAAATAGGTTATCAGGTAGGATGTGGATTTATGGTGGGTTCGCCATGGCAGACTACAGATACGTTGTTAGATGATTTGGAATTTATAAAAGGGTTAAAGCCGCATATGGTAGGAATCGGACCCTTTATCCCCCATAAAGACACTCCGTTTTTGGACAAGAAGCCGGGAAGTCTGGAATTAACCCTCAGGCTGATCAGCATCATCCGTTTGATGAATCCCCGTGTATTAATTCCGGCTACAACAGCGTTAGGAACTATTAATTCTGCGGGAAGAGAAAGAGGAATTCTTGCGGGAGCAAATGTTGTGATGCCCAATTTGTCACCGATAGATGTGAGAAAAAAATATTTGCTTTATGACAATAAAATATGTACGGGAGATGAGGCGGCAGAGTGTCGCTTTTGTATGGAAAGACGAATGCAGAACATAGGATATCAGGTCGTGGTTGACAGAGGAGATTATAGATAAGCATACGGGCGTGTCGAGAAAGGAAGCGTAACATGTATAATGTAAAATCACTAAAGGCAGAGGAATTTATTAATCATGAAGAAATAGAAGAAACATTAGCCTATGCAGATATCAATAAAAATAACATTGATTTAATTGACTCAATTATTGAGAAGGCAAAGCTGCGTAAGGGATTGACCCATCGGGAAGCTTCGGTACTTCTGGCATGTGAAATGCCGGATAAAATCAGAGAGATTTTTAAACTTGCCGAGCAGATAAAAAAGGACTTCTATGGAAACAGAATTGTACTTTTTGCGCCCCTGTATCTTTCCAATTACTGTATTAATGGATGTGTATATTGTCCATATCATGGCAAAAATAAGCATATTGCTAGAAAGAAGCTTACCCAGGAAGATATTGTGCGTGAAGTGACGGCACTGCAGGATATGGGACATAAACGTCTTGCCATTGAGGCAGGCGAAGATCCTGTAAATAATCCTATTGAATATATTCTGGAATGTATTAAAACAATATACAGCATTAAACATAAAAATGGTGCAATACGTCGTGTTAATGTAAATATTGCAGCAACAACGGTGGAAAATTACCGCAGGCTGAAAGAGGCTGAAATTGGAACATATATACTGTTTCAGGAAACCTATCATAAAGAAAGTTATGAGAAACTTCATCCAACAGGACCAAAGCATGATTATGCATATCATACCGAGGCGATGGACCGTGCAATGGAAGGCGGAATCGATGATGTGGGCTTAGGGGTACTGTTTGGTTTGGAATTATACCGTTATGAATTTGCGGGGCTTTTGATGCATGCAGAGCATTTAGAGGCAGTACATGGTGTGGGCCCACATACAATCAGTGTGCCCCGCATTAAACATGCAGATGACATTGATCCGTCTGCATTCGATAACAGTATCAGTGATGAAATATTTGCAAAAATCTGTGCATTAACCAGAATCTCAGTTCCTTACACAGGAATGATTATTTCTACAAGAGAAAGCAAGGAAGTTCGGGAAAAAGTACTGCCGTTGGGGGTGTCTCAGATTAGTGGAGGTTCCCGCACAAGTGTTGGCGGATATTTGTATCAGGAAGAAGAGGATGATAAGTCAGAACAGTTTGATGTCAGCGATAAGCGTACGCTGGATGAGGTAGTAAACTGGCTGATGAAACTGGGATATATTCCAAGTTTCTGTACGGCATGTTATAGAGAAGGCAGAACAGGGGATCGGTTTATGAGTTTGTGTAAGAGTGGTCAGATTCAAAATTGCTGCCATCCCAATGCACTTATGACTTTAAAAGAATATCTGGAGGATTATGCTTCGGAAGAAACAAAACAAATGGGATTAAGGCTGATAGATGAAGAATTAAAGAATATTCCTAATGAAAATGTTAAGAAAATAGCCTGTGAGCATATTTATGATATTGGAAAAGGAAAGCGTGATTTCAGATTTTAGAAAAATTTATAAAACAGTTTTTTAAGAATACAAGGAGAAGAGAATGGCAGTAGCATTAAATGAGACACCAACAGCAAACCGTTTGCACATCGGGGTTTTTGGAAAAAGGAATAGTGGAAAATCCTCCCTGATTAATGCTTTTACTTCGCAGAAAGTATCCATTGTGTCAGATGTTGCAGGAACAACTACAGATCCGGTTTACAAGCCAATGGAGATATACCCCCTGGGACCTTGTGTTATGATCGACACAGCAGGTTTTGATGATGAAGGAGAATTAGGTCATATTCGTGTGGAAAAAACCCGTTTGGCGGCAGAAAAATCAGATATTGCAGTTATTGTGTGTGCTGATATGGAACTGAAAGAAGAACTGGAATGGTACAGATATTTTAAAAATAAGAGCACGCCGGTTCTGATGGTAATCAATAAATCAGATATACTGATGAATACAAAAGTGATTGCAAAATATATTGAAGAAAATACAAAACAGGTACCGATTATTATAAGTGCAAAAAAAGGAAGTGGGGTTAAAAAAGTCAGAGAAGAACTGGTACGCCTGCTGCCTGAAACTTATGGAGACCGGTTAATTACGGGAAAACTGGTGAAAGAGGGCGACATTGTCCTTCTTGTAATGCCTCAGGATATTCAGGCACCAAAGGGAAGACTGATTCTTCCACAGGTTCAGACCCTGAGGGAGCTGCTTGATAAAAAATGTATTGTTCTGAGTACTACAACAGACAAGTATATAGTGGCTCTTGAATGTTTAAAAAGACAGCCAAAGTTGATTGTTACTGATTCTCAGGCGTTTTCTTATGTGTACGAAAACAAGCCGAAGGAGAGTATGCTCACATCCTTTTCTGTATTATTTGCTGCATATAAAGGTGATTTGCCCTATTATGTAGAGGGGGCAAAGGCACTGGACAAACTTACGGTGAATTCAAAGGTACTAATTGCAGAATGCTGTACCCATGCCCCGTTAAAGGAAGATATCGGAAGAGAAAAAATTCCACAGATGCTGAAAGAAAGAGTGGGAAATCTTTCAGTAGATATTGTAAGCGGAACAGATTATCCGGAGGATTTGTCAGAATATGATCTGATTATTCAGTGTGGTGCGTGTATGTTTAACAGAAAATATGTAATGTCAAGAATCCACAGAGCAAAAGAACAGAAGATTCCAATGACAAACTATGGTGTGGCAATTGCACA
>JAUUNJ010000245.1 GCA_030844625.1 Roseburia sp.
TACAGTTCTTCTGCACCTTCCGGTAATTCTGGTTGATACATCAAAAAGATGCATGCTGAATTCGTAACCTCTGAAGTAACCTGCACTGCCATTTCTGCTACAGCTTCTGATAATTTTTCTTTTATTTTTTTCATAAATTTGCCCTCCTAATAAAAAAATGACATACCTAAGTATATCATTTTTTTATCAGAAAGAATCAATCTTGTGACGAACCGACATATTCTTTTGACAAACTACATATCATGATAAAAATAGACAAATAAAAACGCAAAATATGTTATGTTTATTTTCTATTTCCATAACTCCATCATATTTATCAACAATTGCCCTTACATTTTTAAGTCCATATCCATGTACTTCTTTATTCACTTTTAAGGTTAAATATTTCCCTTCTTCATTTATTGACACTGATTTACATGGATTTTTTATATGAATCTGTAATCTGTTTTTACTATATGTAATTTCTCCCTCTATTCTTTTATTTTCTATTTTCTTAACTGCTTCTATACTATTATCCAGCAGATTTGTCAGAATAACATTCATATCATAAATAGAAACTTTCAGTTCCGCGGGCACTTTAACCTGTATATTTATACGAATTCCTCTTTCTGCTGCCTCCTGTATTTTGTAATTTAATATGCTGTCAAAAATAAAATTTCCTGTCTCTATATATTTATGCTGCTCTTTTACATTCCCCTGAATCTCCAGCAGATAATCTTTTAATTCCTCCTTACTGCCCCTCTCATTCAGATAGGAAATCATAGATATGTGCTTCAAAAAATCATGACGGAGACTTCTGGATTTCTCTACAGTCTCGTTCATTAACTCCAACTGACTCAGCTGATACTGGTTCTGCAATTCCAGAGAATATTTTTCCTGACGGATTCTGAAACTGTGCATTTGTTTGTCATAAAGATAAAATACAAATATATTAATTATGAACAAAGCTATGGTACCACTCAATACTTCAAAGGAACTTATATCCGGTTGCCGGTAGAACAATACAAAAAGATACAATGAAATAATAGGAAGGGTAACCGATATGATCCAATAGGTTACAGACACGTCCTCCCCCTCTTTAAGATTTTTAAAATTTCGTACAATAAGCACTATCATAAACTCTACAATGGGAAGACATACTGTTCCGAATAAAGAATGATATTCATTGGCTTTCAGCACATTCAGATCTATATATCCTGAAAATACCGCAACAACACATTCTGCTAACGCCATAATCCCCAGAGCAAATGTTCCTGAAAGAATCTTTATCTTCCATGTCCCCTCATACACTAATGTGACGGATAATGTACCGATATACGCACATATCAATGTCACAATTGGAATATTGAAAATTAAATATGGAACAGTCATCATGATAAATAATCCCACATACGCCAGAAATACGAGAATACCAGAATTCTTAGACTCTTTCAGAAAGCATTCCAGCAGTAAATAAAATTCATAAATTTGAAATACACTTGTTATTAAAAATATAATAGTAAACAGCATTAATAGTATCCCCCTTCATAGGAGGCCCAACTATTTTTCACATTGTTTGCATATTTTCTTCCTACCGGAATTTTATTTCCATTTTTCATATAAAGTACATTATTAAAAAACTTTTCCACGAAAAACAGATTCACTACAAATGAGCGATGGCATTGACAAATCTGATAATCTTTAAATTCCTCCGCAATTCTTGAAAGACTGTCTCTGATAATAATCTTTCCATCATCCTTTGTCATAATTTCAACGGCTTTATTTTTAGCTTCTACATACAATATATCCCCCAATACAATTCCTTTCGGAACACCATCTTCGATATATCTCAATACTTTTTTGTGATATCCCCACCGCCTGATTGCCTTGTCCAGGTCTTTTATAACCACTTCCTCTTTTAAAGGCTTATGATAAAAATTCTGGGGTTCCAGTTCAAACAGTTCCTGACAATAATCGGTTTTCCCGGAAATGAAGATAATACTAACCCTGTCATCTTTCATATAATTTCGAATTGCATGCCCTAACTCTATTCCTGTCCTCTGGGGCAATTCAATATCCAGAAAAATCAGATCAAACCAATACCTATTCTTGATTTGGCACAATAATGTCTCAGCACTATAAAAGATATCAGTCTGTATGTCTACCTTTTCTCTTACCTTATAATCCAACAACCATTTTTCTAGTTGGGAACAACAGCCCATGTCATCATCACAAATTGCAATCCGCATAATTTCCCCCTTATCTTTAATGTATTTTTATTCACCATTTAAGTTTTCCATACACATGTAAGGTCAAATTATCCAACACCAATTGACAATCTACTGTTCAGCCAGAAACGCCTTAATAATATTGCAAATTCTTCTTTATCTTTTACACTCAAATAACTACTCCGTTCTGCATACTCAGAAGTTTTTATCAGAATAGTTATAATATTTTTGTTATCTTTAGTACATACATAGTTTTAATTATTATATCACATAATTTACAATGTTTGCGTGATTTTGAGATGTTTATATGTTTTTTCTACAAAAAATCTACTAATTTTATCTTTTTTACTTTAGACCACTTACTATATATTTTTTTCCCGTTAGCATCGATTCTATAAGCCCTTATCTTATAGAAATATTTCTTTCCTTTTTTTACTTTTTTGTCCGTGAATTTCTTTTTCCTGCCTTTTTTTATTGTCTTAATTTTCACGTACTTTCCTTTTTTCTTTAATGCCCGATATATAGTATATCCGTTAGCCTTTGATACTTTCTTCCAGCTAAGCTTTATGCTTTTTTTCTTCGCCTTTACTTTCAGTTTCGGCTTTGTATTCTTAACTGTTTTATTTGCCTTTGCATTTTTGTCAGAAGACACTGTTGTCTGATTGTTGGAATTATCATTTGATTGCTCTTCTGACGGTTTCGTTGCAGGTTCTGTCGGTGTATTATCCTGTGTATAGTCATCTACATAATATAATACAATCTTATCTCCACTCTTTATCTTGTAACTGTCCACGCCTACATTTGGTGTTTTGCCATTGACCGAATATTTCCATCCACTGTTTGTTCCATTACTGAATTCTTCCAGTTTTGTTCCATCCGGAGCAATCACTGCAGAAATGTAATTTTCATATCCTTCTACCTGATATCCGTTTGCCTTCAACGCCTGTCTGATGGCATCTCCCGCTGTTGCTTCTTTTTTTACCATTACCGTAATTTCAGTCAGCCAATTTACATATTGAAGATGTCCTGTACTGCCGTGGACAGTATCGCCGATCAGTGAAAATGTGATCTGTTCCGTCTCTCCCTTTAACTGAGCCAGCTTAAGTTCTGCTGTCTGAAGCAATTCATAATTCGTTATCAACGCCTTCTGGGTTGCATTTAACGCATTATATGCAGTTCTTGCCTCCACAATTGCCGCTTCACTTCCAAGGGTCACATCGCCAATCGCACTAATTTTTTTGATAACAACTTCAGCCTTTTTACTGTCCTCTGACGTATTCCCTGAATCACCAGGCTGAAGTGCCGGCACATTTACCAAATTCCAGTAGGAATCCTCTTTTGCAAGGTAGTTAGCATATGCAGTTAACGCCTGCAGACACTGAATTGTAGCCATACTATTGACTGCGTCACCTTTTGTATGGGCAAAACCTGCCGGGTCTTCTGAATAATATCCCATCAAAGCTATTACCGTATTTTTGTATGCTGTTCCAAGACCATTTGCTGATGCAGGATTTATGCCCAATGAAGTTAATGCCAGAAGTACCTGGGCTGTCGCCTCTGCACTGCCGAAATCACATTCCACATCACAGTTGGCTTTAAGATAATCCAACGCTTTGCTTATTGCAGCTTTCACATTATCATTTGTATTTTCATATTTTGCCAACGCCTGTAACGCCATCGCAGTTGTATCAATACCGGCAGAATTGTTGTCTGTCAAGCCAAATCCGCCATCATCTGTCTGATAGGTAAGGAGCTTCTCAATTAGTGCCTCTCTTGTCCAAAGGGCATTTTCAGGAATTTCTGTATTTTTTGCATCCAACGCCAGCAATGCATATATCAATTCATTGGAGCCATTTCCAAGAGGCCAACGATTGTATATCATTTCTGCAAGATTAACTCCATCCAGATCAGTAATGTCTTTTCCGAGCAGACTCATCGTCAGAGAAGTTCTCTCAATATCTGTCAGTTTTGTAGAGGAATTCCATTTTTCTATTTCTGACATGACAGAACTGTAGTAGTCATCTATCTGCTTCTGGGTCAGTGACTCTCCTGCACGGACTAATGCATAAAGTGCCCATTCATCATTATATACAAATGACTTATTAATATTTTTCTCTGCGTATACTAAAGCTCCCTGAATTCCTTGTGAAGAAAGCTTATCAAGTTCCGGTGCAGCAACATCTCCCGGTGTTACGGTAATTGTAATTACTATTGGTTCTACATTCCCTGATTTATCAACCGGTGTACCGGTTGCTGTAACGGTTCCTTCTCCCAATGCATATACATAATAATCTGTATTCGGCAGCCAGCAGTTATTATCCGGTGCTTTTTCATCACGCTTCCATCCATAAGGATTCTTCCGTTCAATTCGTACAATACCCTCTTCACTGTATGTCCAGTTAATCTCAGGTTCTGTAACACTATACCCCTCACTTGATTTTTCACCCGCAAAAGTCATATCAAGCGCAACTTCT
>JAUUNJ010000246.1 GCA_030844625.1 Roseburia sp.
TGTAACATCGTTTTCTGCAAAAAGAATCATTTCTCCGACAAAACGATAATGGCAATGCAAAATCCTTATAAAGTCTATATCCACTCCTGTTTCACACCATTCCTTGGCAACCGAACTGGTAATATATATATTTCTTCCAACTTCTTCCAGTAACCCAGAAGCCTTCAGAAATGGCATCATTGACTCTATACTGCTTACCTTCAAATTAAACTCATCACCAATATATTTAAACAGCTCTATCCTTGTTACCTTTTCACACGAATACTCTAATATTTTTCTTAAATTTTCAATTTTATTTGGACTTGGAGACCACAAATTATATGTACAACGCTCTTTCTGTAATAAATTGTTATCATATAATTCCTGTATCATATTTGATATTTCTGTCGGAGCCTCGCTAATCTTGTAAGAAACTTCAGCATCTTCGAATGAATCCAGCATTTCTGGAGTAACTAGAATCCATTCTTTCAATGCTCTTTTCCCACTTTCAGTTACTACCCATTTTCGATTTCCAATAATATCAATAAGCCCTAATACTTCTAGCCAATCCATTCTTTTTCTTGTATTAGAACAATTTTTCCACTTCAATTTATATAAATCACAAATTTTTTCATCAACTTCCTGCACGGTGCTTGGTTCAGAATCTAACACATATAAAATCTCTCCAAATATACGAAACCTCTCTTGCATCACACTTGCAATATTATAAAATGACAAATTTCTATGTAACCATTCGCCTGTTTCTGATAAACACAAACTTCCGTTATGATTTCCAACGATTCCAATTCCTTTCAGAAAAGGGACATATTCTCTCCATGTTCTAGGCTCAAAGACACCTTCCAATTTAGGGAAATCATCCATACCGTTTGCATTACCAGATGCAATCTGCTGGATCAATCCTATAACAATCTTTGTATATTCACTTTTACTTCCTAATAAATCTGGAATGGACCATGATTTTTTTCTCCACATATTTTTTATTTCTGTATTCATCAAAATCCCCCTTATGCCGGACTCTTTATCAGCATTCCTTCTGCTATCTTACCTGTATGATTGTCTGTATCATTTTTTCAAAAGATTGAGCAAAGCGCACATCATCTTCTTCTATACGTTTTCTCGGTCCTTTTATATGATTTTTGTGAGAACCTCGTCTTGCTTTCTTATTAAGGTGTCTCTCCATCAACATTTGGTCTATATTTTCATCAGTATACCACTTACCTGATTGTTGAATGGCATACGCACCTTTCCCAAGTGCCATAGCAGCTACCCCATAATCCTGAGATACCACAATATCACCCTTATGACAAATGCTAATCAGCTTGTAATCTACTGCATCAGCTCCTGCTCCGACAATAATCTCATCGCTATAATCTGAATATAGCACATGGTTCGTATCACAAAGCAATGTTGTCGGAATATTATATTTTTCTGCCAATGATTCAACAATGCCCACCACCGGACAAGCATCTGCATCTACAAATATCTGCATTATTACCTCTATCCACCTTAATTATCTTGTCATTGAAAGTAAGTTTCTAATTTTCTCAATCAATGTAATATCCGCCGGCAACCACTCTACATTATTCAATTCGTCCTTTGTTAACCATCTTGCTGCCTCATGCTCTTTTAGCACAAGATTTCCTCTTACAATTTGACACCAAAAACAATCCATAGAAAGATGAAACTGTGGATAGTCGTACTCAACTGTATCCATCAATTCTCCAACAGATACCTCCGTATCAAGTTCTTCTATAATTTCACGCTTCAACGCTTCCTGAGGTGTTTCTCCTGATTCAATTTTTCCACCCGGAAACTCCCAACCGCCTTTGAAATCACCATATCCACGCTGTGTTGCAAAAATGATTGTTTCTCCATTCTCGTTAACTGCTTTTATAATCGCAGCAACTACTTTTACTGTCTTCATATATCCTCCCATTAAGAATTCACAATGTACTCATAAATATCTTCTCGCACCGGAACGTCAAGTATCCACTCTATTTCCACTGCTGTTTTCTCGGTATTTGTCATTGTAAATTCTTTGGTATTTCCACTTGCTGTCATATGACCAAGATAATAGAACTCCTTCGAAACCTTGTCATCCTTGTTTTTTCTTACAAAAAGTTCTACTTGAATACCTCGTTCCTTTGCTTTCAAAAAATTTTGAACATCCTCCGACTGTAAATTTCTTCCAGATTTTGAAATAGCAATCAAACGATCTCTAAATCCTGGTATAAAATGATCTTCATATTTTGTGGTATCACTGATATCCTCTGCTTTATCATAATTAATGAAAACAGGAAATGTTTTCGTCTTTTTATCAAACTTATAACCACCAATATTTAATGGTACTTCGTTTTGCTCCCAGTTCAAAAGTCGGCAAACATCCTCATATGTATATTTCTGATATAAAACCAAATCTGTCTGATCATAAGTGTTCTTGTAATCTCTTTCATATCGACTTATTCCAAAGTCAACAAGTTCCTGAAGCACACCATAAAACTCATCATTTGCCAACATCTGCATAAATAATTTTGTTGGTTTATAATCATTTCCTTCTTGCTCCATAAATACGCATTGCGAATATGTCTTTTTACTTGCTCCAGCAGGAAATTTGTTTGTCATAACATTTACAATATTCTCCTTCTGGTCCTGACTGATATTTTTTCCATACTCTCTCATATCCTCTGATAAACCCGCAAATAAACCAATTTTTGATAAACCATGAGCGTATGTAAGTATTCTCTTTAGTATCTGAAGTTCCTGAATACGTTTTCCATTAGCCAATTTTTTCGAAACAAATTCAATTACTTTTTCTTCATCCTCAGATAACCGGATCTTATATTCTTTCTCATATTTCACCAGAAACTTATAATATGATCCGAGGCTATTGTTATCAAATATTCGCATAACATCCATCTCACCGTAATCATCAAAATCATGTAAACGAGGAATGCGCCCAAGTTTATTCTTTAAATTTGTGTAATTTTCTTTGATAAGCTTAATGTCACTAAAATTTGCATTGTCTACAGATGCAAAAATTCTTTTTCTACTAATCTCATCAAAATGAACCGTGGAAGCTCCGGGAATCACTCTTCCGCCTTCCATAATATATCTACGAATATTGTCCTTGTTATAGGTTCTATCCCCTGATAATGCAATTGGAATCATGAAATTGTTATTGTAATTCCCAATGAAATCCAAAATGACTACATACTCTTTTCCATTTGCTTTTCTAAGTCCTCGCCCAAGCTGCTGAATAAAAACAACCGGTGACTGTGTTGGTCTTAGCATAATAACCTGATTAACCTCAACGATATCAACACCTTCGTTCAAGATTTCAACCGAGAAAATATAATCTAATGGTTGATTCTCAATTGTTGCATCTTCTTCATTCATAGCAAGCCTTTCAAATACATTCTGCCTCTCCTGTTCCGAGGCACTACCATTGAGGGCAATTGTTCTAAATTTTTTTCCTGTTGATGGGTTAATCATTTCATTAAACTTTGCGGATAACTCCTCTGTTTCCTTAATATTGCTACAGAAAATCAATCCCTTCACCTTATCCCCACTATATCCGTAATAGTCAGCCTGATTGATAATATGTTTTACCCGTTCCTCACTAGTAAGCATTGAGAAATCACGACTAGTATCCCCATTATCACCAATGATTGCTAAATCTGTAATTCCAAAATAATGGAATGGACAGAGAAGTTTTTCCTCCATTGCTTGCTGTAATCGAATCTCATAAGCAATCTGATAATTAAAAAGTTCATAGACATTTCTACCTTCCATATTATCATCTCGCTTATCTGGAGTAGCGGTCATTCCAAGCCACAACTTTGGTGTGAAATGATTCATTACTTTCTGATATGTATCTGCTGGAACATGGTGCGCTTCATCTAAAACAATGCAATCAAATGCATCTTTTTCATACTGTAGTAAATGTTCGTCACGATTTAAGGTTTGTACCGTCGCAAATATATAATCTGCATCATACTCATGATATCCAGCCCCTACTAATCCCATAGAAACAGACTCCGCAAACACTTTTTCATAAGATTTCTTTGTCTGCCTTGCTAATTGTCCTCGATGAACCAGAAACAATACCCTCTTAAATCCTAATTCGCGCATTGCAAAAGCTGATGCATATGTTTTTCCCGTACCAGTCGCAGAAATCAGGAGTGCTCTGTCCTCGCCAGCCTCAAGAATCTTTTTCAAGTTAATAATGAACCCAATCTGCATACTGTTTGGCTGCAATTTATACTTCTCAATCGAAGTGATTTCTTCCTGTTTTGCAACCTCTCTCTGATGTTTAATAATCTTATAGTGCTCATTATAGTTCTCATAAAACTCATCAAATGTTAATGCATAGTTTGAATTCCATAATTCATTAAATTCAGTAACAATTTCTTTTGCCGTCTCGCCGTGCACTGTTGAAACCAGCTTTGTGTTCCATTCGCGATTATCTGTAAGTGCTGCACTTGTAATATTGGAACTTCCAATAATGATATGATAAATTTCTTCTTTTCTGAAAATGTATCCCTTTGTATGAAATCCCTCATTCGCTACTTCAACATCATACATTTTAAGTGTAATATTCGAAAGTTCATTAAGTTTTTTCAACGCGGGAGTTTGACAGTTGAATATCAAGAAAAGTACTTGCAGGTCTTATAAAACCTG
>JAUUNJ010000247.1 GCA_030844625.1 Roseburia sp.
TACTCCGTCTGATCGTCAGTAGATACTCTTATATATAATGCGCCTGTCCGCATTGTTCATCATCTCCTTTGTTAATTTTATGAAAGTTGGGTATAAAAATAGCATCCAGTATTTGACCAGATGCTCTGAAAATGATAAAATGTTATTGGTTAGGGATGATTTTATCATTCATGAGGCTGGTTGTTAGTGGCTGGTCTCTTTTTTATAAACGAAAAAGACCCCACATTTCTGTGAGGTCCCAAATTAATAAATCAATAACAATTAATGCCCTATAGGCGACGTTTTAATTGTGTTTTGATTATAGTATATTATATGCTCACAGTCAAGAATTATTTCTGAAAAACAAATAATTCCATTAATTTACTATTAATCTTGTCCATTGTTGGTTGTGATAAACTTATATTATACAACGGATCCTTAGGAGTTTTGGGAATCCAAATTCGCATTTTACTTATAGTACGAATTTGTTCAATTTTGACAATACTCCCTTCTTTCATCAAATCTATTTCATTTTTATTCTTCTTAAGTATTTGAATTTGTGACTTTAATGCTTCACTTTGTTTATCAAAATCGTTAGATAATTTGTCAGCCTCAAAGAGTGCTTT
Source organism: Roseburia sp. (assembly GCA_030844625.1). Classification (GTDB taxonomy): domain Bacteria; phylum Bacillota; class Clostridia; order Lachnospirales; family Lachnospiraceae; genus Eubacterium_G. The sequence continues at coordinate 606 of JAUUNJ010000247.1, forward strand.
TTTTTGATCCTCTTCTGACAGTTTTTCTTCTTCTGAAAACCCATAAAGTGTTTTTATTAAAGGAACAAGTGCCTCGAGTTCATGAAGCCGTTGATTAGCTTCGGAAAGTATTGAATTATATTTTGAAGCTACTAAATTGTAAAATTCATTACCTATAAGCATATCTCGTTCATATACTTTACCATTCTCTTTTACAGAACTAAGTGGGATAACTGTTATTGTATCACTGGAATGTTTATTGTTGTTGTCGATAACAATAGCATAATGAACCCCACCAAGCTCAGACCCTAAATTAAATCCTAAATTTACCTTGACTATATTCCCGCGTTTATAAGAGATGTTTCTTTTAGGATCGAATGTATCTTCAAATTTTAAATAATTAACATAGTCTTTTAACCATTTTGAAATTAAATCGGCCTTACGAAGTGTTTCGCTATCCGAAATATAAGATTCTAGTAGGTTATTTAATTGGATAATAGATTTTTTCTTGTTTTTTATTATTTCTTTTTTAGATAAGTGTTTGCTCAATAGTACGTTCACCTCTTTTTTAAAATTTTATTATCCCCCATAGGGTTCTGTTATGTAATTATCAATCGTAATTACCATGTTTTAGCATTTTCAGTATATCCTAACAAATTACAAATTTCAACAAACAATGCAATTTCATTTCGGTGTGGTAATTTAGTACTTACATTTATTTACCAGCCAATTTGAGCCTACATATGTAGTATAATTTATATAACATATACGAAAGCGATTACAAAAGATAAATGAAAACTTTAATTTGGGAAAAAAGAAATGAAAAAGGTTATTCTCTTAGAGAGTTAGAAAAACTAAGTGGAATAAGTCACTCAGAAATTAGCAGGCTTGAAAACAATATAATGCCATTAAGTTGGCAGAAGTTAGATAAACTAGCAAAAGCACTAGATTGTTCCGTAAAGGACCTGATCGATGACTAAATATAAATTTTTATCCCAAGGGTTGGGACATTTAGCCCTAAACTATTTACATTCTGGTAAGGTTATTTATAATTATTAATATGAAAAACTTAAATTAAAAACAAATGATAAATTAACAAAATACAGAAGAAAAAGGGGGATAAAAATATGTATAGAGAAAATATATTTTATAAAAATATGTACTGAGAGTACAATTAATTGGACAATTACTGGCATTTTGCATATTAATTGTCTTTTTTGCATTTACAAAAGAACAAACGTTCGATATAATTGGGGTATGAAAAAACTTAACTGACAGATAAAAGCCAGCGTATCGGAGGTGTTGAGAATGAACAGAAATACTACGGGGGAAATCGAAAGCGAAAAAACTAATGATGAGTATATAAATGAAACTCAAAGGCTAATTATTGAGATGGTTAGTGAAATAAAAAATGAAGAATATTTATTCAAAATTTACCATTATACATTAGCAAAATACAGGAGAGATAAAAAAGAGACGGGATACTAATCCTGTCTCTTATATTTTTCTGCCATTCCATCTGCAATTTTTCTGAGTGCGTCTTTGCTACTTTCATCTAGCCCCATATAAACTGTAATAATATTTTTGATAAATTCATCGTCAGAATCATCTAAATCAGACAATAATTCCGTAAATGAACCATCTTTTTCTTTATACATTGGTCCAGTTCCATCTCTTAGCCAATCTTCTTTGATATTGCATTTTTGACATATCAGTTGGATAACTGCATCTGACGGTGTGCGTCTTCCTGTTTCGTAACTTGATAAATTTGGCTTAGGTATTCCCAAAAAATTAGCAAAATCATCTTGTGTCTTTCCGTATTCTGACATGGATTTTCTTATTTTCTTTATTCTATCTTTCACCTTTTACACCTCCTCATAGAATATTGTACAACACAGAATTGAAAAAGTCCAGAAAAATTGTACAAAGTATAAAATTACACTTGACACGCTGGATACTTAGTATTATTATAAAAATATACATAGTACAAAAAAGAACGCGAAATAGAAAGGAGATGTTTTATATGGCAGATTTATTAGAAATTGCTATTTCAAAAGATGAACAGGAAGAAATTAAGGAATTTGTTTCAACCTTATTGATTCTTCCTAAAGAAGATAGAGCAGTTCTTTTATCTAATGCGAATGCACTTCGCGTTCGCAGGGACATTGAAAATGCAAAAGCAGGTTAATAGAAAGGGGCAAGTGATCAAGTTGAAAGCTAATAAGAGTGCAATTATAAGAGATAGGATAGTGTTCAACCTCTTAGATATGCATGACAAATTATCAAAAACAGGAAACATAAAGGACATTATTAAATTGTCTAAGTTCATATTAAAGATTTCCAATAAATTCGATAATGAATTGTTGGAGTTGAGTTTTGAACAGAATGATAGTTGTCCCCAAAAGCCACCAAATAAAAGATAGTAGAACATTACATATCTTGAAAGCGGTATTTTCAGAATTAAGTCCAATGTATGTGAGAAGGTTTTTAGGGAGAAATAATATTTGTTCAATCCAATAAATAGGGTTGAAGCTTTCGATAATACGGCTTTTATAGATACCTATAGCCGAATCAAACATTTCAAGTGCTGGATAAGCAATAACTTGCAAGGTAGATGGGAAATTATGAAACACAGATGCGTTGAAATTTGCAACTTGTCCATAACCAATTCCTTGAGAAATAGGTGTACTTGTATCCTTAATTCCAGCACGTTTAAATAATTTTATTGTTTGTAGACGGTGTTCGACAATACGAGAAGAATCTTGTGACAAATATTTTATAAATTCGGTTTTATAGCGTTTTGTGGTAAGTAAGTTGATGAGATTGCTTATAGCTTTATATACAATTATACAAATTCCAATAATTATAATTTTTTTAGTCATAAAGATGCTCCTTTTCTTAATACAGATACTAAGATATTAGCATTTAAAATGTGTCTGTTCAAGTCGGACAATGCAAAGAAAGTAAAAGCAGGTTAATAGGAGAAAACAGACAAGCAGGCAACTCATAAAATATAACAAAAACTTTAAGGAGGCAGTATGAACTATATCTACCATATAAATGGAGAGGAAAGAGAGCCTACCGAGGAAGAATGGAGCCAGTTAGCGGAGCGAATGTTTACTGCAGCAGGACTGGTTAAAACAGATTCTAAGGAGGTGATTAAAGCACAAAATAAATAATTACATATAGTTTGAAAAACTGAATAACGAATTAAAGTCCGTTCTGACAGGAGCGTCAACAACTCATTTTCTCATGATCCCCCGAAGAACAATGAACGGTTAAAAAAGTTGGCGCTCTTCTCAGAGCGGATTTTAAGGACAAGCATTTTAGAGAAAGGAGGAACAAGGATGAAAAGGTTCAAGGAAAAGTTTATAGCATCAAAAGGAGAAATCACATTCGTAAAAGTATCAAATTATTAATTAAGGAGGATAAGAATGAAAGAACCAGAAGTAACTAATTTAAGAAGTCCAGAATCTATCAGGGAACCGGACAAGCCGTTTCTGGATAACAGGGATATGGTAGTGATACTGTGTATCATATGCGCAGTACTGATTACATATCTGATGTTTAATGCCGGGTGGATTCCATTCTACGGAATCATCCAGTTTGGCGGAACATTTATCCTGTTGATACTGGCAGTATTTGTAATATTGTTCTGGACTACGCAGAAGATTGTAAAGACTTGCTATATCAGGGCAAAAAGAAAAGCCACTGACAAAGTCAGTGACTAATCAAATAACACAATTAAATAGTAACTCAAAAATTAGATTTTTTCAAGGAGGAATATATGAAGAAATATGAATTTACCGGAGAAACAAAAGTCATTTCTGGTAGAACACTTAGAAGAATAAAAGCAGTAGTGAAGTTTGGAATAGTAGAAGTTGGTGAGCTTGGTGGATGGATTGAAAAAGAAGAAAATCTTAGCCATGGCGGCAATGCATGGGTTTCCGGCAATGCAGAGGTTTCCGGCAATGCAGAGGTTTACGGCAATGCAGAGGTTTGCGGCGATGCATGGGTTTACGGCAATGCAGAGGTTTACGGCAATGCAGAGGTTTGCGGCAATGCATGGGTTTGCGGCAATGCAAGGGTTTAC
>JAUUNJ010000248.1 GCA_030844625.1 Roseburia sp.
ATGTTACAAAAGCTACAAAGGTATGTGCAAAAGTTGAAGCGGATATTCAAGATATTGCAGGAACAGTAACGGAAAGTAAAGAAAATAAGCTGCCATTGGATTTCTATAAAAAATATTATATGTTCATACCTGAGAAGACGGGAAAGTATGAATTTAAATCCATTGGAACTGATGATACACGTATATTTTTTTATGACAATGAGGGAAATTACTTGACAGATGATGATGATAGTGGAGAGAGTTACAATTTTTGTTTGACATACAACTGTGTTGCAGGACAAACATATTATTTGGGACTTAGAAACTCCTCAAACGCACGTGAAACAACAGTAATAATATCTAATATAGAAGGATAAATAACATATATAAGGGGCGGTGGTGTAATTAAAACCGATACAGAGTTTGGCATTTTAATCTTTGTATGAGAAAACAGGTTTTTAATTATGTAGGAGCCCCTTATAAAAATGTCATTATTCGTAATACTTTTAATAAGGAGATATCTTATAAGTAACATCAGAGAGAAAGAGAATGTACGAGAGGGGGATAAATTTTTTGGATAAACAGATTATTATATATTATCTGCAAAATAAGGAACTTGATATTAAATTATGGCAGGATGCAAAAGCAATTCGAGAAAAGATGCTTAATCTACAGATAGAGAGAGAAAAACTAAAGACAGAAATTACATATTCTGCGCAGGTTTCGGTACATATTTCTGATACGCTAAAGAGTCAGACTCATCAAATGACAGATTTGGGCGATGCGTGGGATAAGGCAGATAAGCAAATGAACTCCTATGAAAAGGAACTTATGTACGCTTACAACAGAATATTAACCCAGATTGATGAATTTAAAAGGATACAACTTATATTTAGTACATTGCTTCCACGGGAAAGAGAAATAATTACATTATTATATATCGAAAATCAGACTTGGGAGGCTGTTGAAATAGAAACCGGTATTAATCATAGGATTCTGGTTCGGGATGTTAACAAAATATTTCATGATATATCTGATAAGTATGAATCTAATATATCTAACAATGAACTTGCAAGACAGAAAAATACATATAGACTGATTAAGCCTCAAAAGAATAAAAAGTCAGTGTTAAATAGAAATTGTGCAATTGAAGAAAAATCAGATCCCTATGATTTTTTTATAAAAGTTCAATTAGAGGAGAAACAGATAAAGGGTAACCAAAAGTAACCGAAAATAACATGTATCTACAGTACTAGTTGTGATAGAGTATAATTGCTATAAGGGAGACGGTTACAGACAGAAATTTGTCTGGACAGTTTCTCTTTATTTGAAAAAGGATTGGTATTATGAAGTTTTTTTACTTCATTTATCAGTCCTTTTTTATGTCCTGATTTATTTAGGGCAAATATAGATCAATTCATAAAATTTGTAAGAAAGGAAGAAGATATGAAAAAGTTTATCTCAAAAGTCAGTGCAGCTGTTATGGCATTAGTATTGACGATAAGTACATTACTGCCGGTAATAGCAGAAACAGGTTATTCATCAGAAAATGCCGAAAGTAATTCGGAGGCAGTCAATGATGCATTGGCAAATGCAGATATTATTGACTGCGCACAAAAAGGTTCGCTTACCATTCATAAATATGATATGACCGCAGCATCCGAAATCAATGGTCTGAAAACTATTGACACCGAAAGTACAGATTTTTCAAGTGGAGAACAGAATATAGAAGCTGAAAAAGCATTTGAAAAATTTGAAATAAAGGGGGTCGGGTTCACATACATCAATGTAGGTAAGATTGAAACATCATTAAAAGTGACGGAGGGTAAGAATGATGTAAAAGTTGTATATGAAATCGATGCTGAACTGCGTACTATCTTAGGGTTAGATAACACGGAGCAGGAAGATATGAAAGCAGATAACGAAACCAATAAGTGTGAGGAAACTGATAAGTACCATTACCCGGCATCAGTTCTTCAGGATGCATTAAAGGCAACAAATGAACAGGGTATCGCAGCAAAAAACAAATTAGAGGATTACGCTGTAAAGCATGGAACAACAATGGAATTGACTGACGAGAATGGTCTGACAAAAGCAGAAAATCTTGAACTTGGACTTTACCTTGTAGTAGAGACAAAAGTACCGGAACAGGTAACATCAACGGTTGATCCATGGTTCGTATCTATTCCATCAACACACACAGATGGTGGAAGTTGGTTCTATGACTTATATGTATATCCTAAGAACCAGACAGGTAATCCGACTCTTGAAAAACTTGTCAGAAACGCCACAGGCAAAAATACAACAGATGGTTCTAAGGCAGCAGAAAATGATTCTTATATTGTATCGGAGTATGACAAAGATAATTATGTAACAGATAGAAGTGAGTTTTCGTATGATTCATCTACCACAGCATCTCAAGGAGATATTCTCGATTATATTATTGTATCAAAACTTCCGCATATTACATCTACGGCAACTTATCTTAAGCAGTACCGGTTTGAAGATATTTTATCAAAAGGTGTTGAATATGAAAAAGACAGTGTGCAGATTGCTTTTTATGCATCAAATCCGGACACATGGGCTAAGGATATTGCAGTATCAAAACCGGGTTCCACAGTAGACGATGTAAAGACATATGATGCAGATGTAAATGGAGAAGATGCTAAATATGCATCCATAAACGATTTGGAAAATGCAGTGGCAGTATGGAATGTATCCTCTGCAAATAAACTTGCTACAGTTAAAAATTCAGATAATAAAGATGATAGTTCATCTTTATTGGTTACTGTAACAGAACAAGGGTTAGAAGAAATCAATGAAAAGTATTCAGACTATTATATGGTAGTTTATTATCAGGCAAAAATGAATTCAGATTCCACAGTAGTCCTTGGTGACGAAGGCAACCCTAATAGTGTACAGCTTACATGGAACAGAACGTCTACAGGTTTCTATGACACACTGGAGGACAAGGCGATTGTATTTACATATGGGATAGATATTACAAAGACATTCTCAGATAATAAGGGCAATGCTGAAAACGTTAAATTTACACTTTACAATACAACAGATGGATATTATGTAGTTGGGGATGAAACAGAAAGAGCTGGAAAAGACAGAGTTTATTATGTAACTGGTAAGACCACAGACGAGAGTGAGGCTACTCAGTTTATCCCAGATTCAAATGGAAAATTACTTGTATACGGTATTGAAGGTGATAAATATGAACTGACAGAAATAGCCACAGACAATAAGTATGAATTATTAAAAGAACCGGTAATTTTAGATATTAAAACAGCAACGCAGGATATTGAATCAGCAGTTGCAGGTTGGGACGGTTTGACGCTTAATGATGGTGACAAAAAGAATGAAACATCTGGTGACGGAAGACCGGCAGGTAAGATAGATATGGCTGAGGGAGATGTAGAAAGTGCTGTAGCAACGGTAAGGAATAAAGCAATTAATTTAGGTAAGCATGGGGAATTCCAAAACGCTATCATTGATTTAGACATTGTAAATAATAAAAAGTGGTTCTTGCCACAGACTGGTGGCGTAGGATTCAGACTACTTCCTATAATAGGAATCTTGGTTGCAGGATGTGGAGTTATGGTTGTTAGGAAAAAGAAAAAAGATGAAGTTGAAGAGAAAATTTAATTCTTTCTAAATAGGATTTGTAAAAGGGGGATTATTTGGAGGAAATTACCTTTTAATAAGATAGGATAGGGTCATATGAACAAATTTAGGAAATTTTTGAATTATAGTTTTTTACCTAAGTTAGTGATTGTTTTAGGAATTTTAATTGCTATATATCCATGGATTAGTGACTATATGTACAGGGATAGAATGTCTAATGTTATTTTAGAATATGAAAAAGATATAGCTAAAACCAATAAAAGGGGGTTAGAGAACTTAAGAAAAACCGCAGAAGCATACAACAAAGATTTGACAAAACAGGCAGTAACTTTAACAGACCCTTTTAAAGAAGATACCGCAAGAAATGTGTTATATAAGAAGTACAAATCTTCAGAACTACCTATTAAAGAAGGAGAGTTAGTAGGATTTATTGATATACCCCGAATTGGTGTTTATTTGCCTATATATTATGGTACCAATTCAAGTGTATTACAGAGTGGTATAGGTCAGCTTAAAGGCAGTTCGTTACCCGTTGAGGGTAAGAGTGTACATAGTGTACTTACAGGTCACACGGGATTAAATGATAAAAAACTGTTTACTGATTTAGACCAGTTGGTTAAGGGGGATTTATTCTTTGTAAGTGCCTTTGGGAAAAAGCTTTGCTTTAAGGTGAAAGCGATAGAGGTAGTTCTCCCAGACAATTTGGAGGCACTTTACATCAAAGAAGGAGAAGATTTATGCACTTTGGTCACTTGCACTCCTTATGGTATTAATAGTCATAGATTATTAGTAACCGGTACAATTACAGAATATTCTGAGAGTATGGAAAAAGAACAGACAAGAGGTAAGTATATATCTAATTGGAAAAAGGAATACATGATCTGTGTAGTAATTGGTCTGTTAATGGCTATTACATTAGGTTTTATTATTAAGAAAAGGAGACAAAATGCAAAGAAGAAAGAAAAGAGTAATTAGCATATTTTTCATTATTGTATTTGTTGTTTCCTTATTTTATTTTATAGAAGATTTATCAGAGTACTATAAAGTAAAAAAAGA
>JAUUNJ010000249.1 GCA_030844625.1 Roseburia sp.
TAAAGTTCTAGTCCATTTTCTATAAAAGAAAGTTTTGGTAAATCTGTATCTATTTTAATTTCTTCCGTAACTGCAAATGCATCTGTGATGCCACCTGTCGCTTTATTTCTTAAGTATAATTCTAAAGGAATCTCCGCCTGACTCTTTACCTCTATATATTCTTTCCATTCATTATCTCCCAATGTATCTACGGTGTTTATTTCATATTCTTTTGGTGCTGTTATTTTCACATCGCCTGTAAACCATTCATTGTCATTATTTTTCTTTTGTCCATCAATTTCATATGGTTTATTCGGCATAGTTTCTCTGATAACATTTATGGTATATGAAATTTCAACAGAATCATTATAACAATCGTCGCCTTTTTCTACTGCCTTAATTATAATTTTTTTCTGTGCAGTATCTTTAATTGTTACTGCACCGTCATTATCTATGGTAGCAATTGAGTTGGTTTTGTCCTCATTACCGTCTTCACCATATACTTTATATTCTATTTTTCCGGTTCCGTCGCCATCCTTTAAAGCCGGATTTTCTTTATATGTTGTTGTTAATTTTTCTCCATAAAGAATTTCCACATTATTTTTTTCAAAAACAATTGTCTGCTCTCCTTTTTCTATATGTAATGTAAATTCAGCAGACTTACTTTCATAATTTCCCTTTGGATCGTATGCTGTTGCAACAATTATAACATTACCGGCTTTATGAATTGTCAATTCCCCTGTCGTTTCATCTACAGACGCAATTGTACTGTCAGACTTTTCTGAAATACTGTATTTAATACTCTTTGCTCCCGTTGATGTTGCGGTAAGAAGGTATGTTCCATCTTTTTCATATGTTATCTTATCACTGTTCTTTTCGAACGTTACAGATGACTCACCCTTTTCAATAACAATATTGCAGTCAACTGTCTCTGATTTATAATTCTCATCTGCAGAAATTTCAGCTCTTACAGTGGCTGTTCCTGCGGATTTTGTTGTAACATTACCGTTTTTATCTACAACAATATAATCAGCAATTAAATTTTCATCTTTGATTTCTTTACCATTTCCATCTATGAATTCTACAATTTTATAACTGATTGTACCCGTACTATTGTTTTCACATATTGCTTTTATCTTTAAAGAACCATCACCATACTTTGTATTATATACGCTTACCTCTTCTTCCTGATCCGTTGTAGATATAAAACGAAAGCTACCAACCTCTGATTTTTCTATAAGTTCAATGTCCTCATTATTTATATCAGAATTCGTAACTTTAATATTCTTTGAATATAATTTATAATTTTCGTCATTAACAGTAATTTCATATTCTGTTTCTTCACTTATTTCTACCTTGAAATCGTATTTCCCATCGTCTCCTGTTGTAAAAGTCTGTTCTTTTGTATGATCATTCTTTTCTGACAGAATAATCTTTATTCCAGATAACTTTTCACCATTTCCATCGTCCTGCTTCTCTTTTACAATGCCGGAAATTGTATAGATGGCATTCCCCAAATCTCCTGAATCGCCTTCATTATCTTCTTTGTTTTCATCACCTGTTCCCTCTGCTGTGTTTCCCGGTTCAGCAAATACATTCAATGATGTACTTGGCATCATCCCCACCAAAAGTACAACTGCCAAAACCAAGGCAAGAATTCGGTTAATCATTTTTGAATTTATCACTTTCATCACTTGTGCCCCTCTCCTTTTTCTTTATTATTTTTTTATGAATCTATCTAAAATTTGTTCTTGTGCACTAACACATAAAATTCTTTTATTTTTTAGCCTCTTACATTTGTCAACTTATCACCTCACTGGTGTGAATAAATGTAATATCAGATTCAATCTCAAAGATATGTGCTTCTAAAAAATTTTGTGACAAAACTGTTGTTTCATTTATATTTTCATTTAAAATTGACGTTTCATCGGAAACTTCCTGCGCTAATACTTCCGTTTCCGCCCCCAAATTTTGTGTTGCTATCTTTGCAGTAATAATTCCGGCATTAACATCCGGTTTCCGTTGAACCGCTTCCTGATTAATTTCATCGGTTATTTTTTCTTTATTTTTATTAACCGAATCAGATTTATATCTCTTATCTTCGAATTTTTCATTATCTTCCCTGATTTTCTGAATTTCTTTCTTTGCCCTTTTTCCGGTCAGGTCCCCAAACACCTTTCTGATATTTAATGCAAAAAATAAAATAACCGTAACCACCAACATTACAGCGCAAAGAATGGCTGCACCTATAAAAATATATCTGTATGTATCATATGTCATAGTTACTCTCCATCCTTTCACTGATTTTGTTCTGTGGCAGACGCAACCTTCTTAAGGGTTTCTGATATCTCTTTTTCTAAGATTTCAATATCCTCTTTTACTACTGATTTAGTTTCTTTATCAGCCGACTGGCGGATTTTTTCTAATAAGGATTTAATTTCCTCTACATCTGCAATCTCCACAAACTGGGAAACATTGTGACAAATCATATTGTTGATTTCATTCCAGACCTGAAGTTTTGAATCGATTCCCTCTGACTTAGCAGTTTTTTCTTCTAAATCCTTTATTTTTTTCCATAAAACTTTGTACTGTTCATACATTTTTTCTCTCTGCTTAATTTTTGCACCACCATATTGATTTATGGCTTCTAAACAATCTGCCATGTCACAATAAATTTCTGCAATTGGATATTTCTTTTTCGTATTTTCAAACCAACTTGCTGCATTTGCATATCTGTCTAAATCCATGCTGACATCATAGGAAAACAGGAAACTTTCTCCAATGGCATAGCATACGTCAATATAGGCAGATTCATCTGCTTCTCTCAGTTCTGCAAGCACATCTACTCTCTCTGAAAATCCACTGCCATTTTTGCTGTCCAATCCAATTTGCAACTGCTTTAACTGCTGTCCCTCTTCCAAAGTCAGATTATAATCTTTCATCAAAAAATCATTCAGCTGTATATAGGCATCTTTCTGTGTAGGGTTTGTCAAAATTGCCTCATAGTAATCTTCTGTGTTTTCAGCAACTTTTAAAATCTCATAATAATTTTCGCTCTTCTTCTTTTCTGCTGATACATATCCCCATACTGATGTTGCTCCCAAAGCAGCTGTAAGTACAGATGCAGTCACAAAAGCTGCCATTTTTCTAACCTGCTTTTTTCTATATAAATCATCAATTTCTTCGTAATGTTCCAGATCATACATCAGTTCAGCACAGGACTGATATCGATCCTGAGGGTCTCTCTGTGTACACTTTAAAATAATTCTTTCCAGACCACTTGATAAGGATGGATTAATAGACCTAATGGGCTTAATCTCATATGGCGGCTCACATGGATTCATCCCTGTTACCAGATGGTAAAGAGTTGCTCCCAAGCAATAAATATCCGTTCTTCCATCCGTCTGTCCCATTCCTCCAAACTGCTCCGGTGCTGCGTATCCCACAGTCCCCAAACAGGTAGTATCAGCAAGATTTTTTTCCTTAAACTCTCTGGCTGTTCCAAAGTCGATTAATGTGACCTTTCCGTCTGGTTTTAACATAACATTTCCCGGTTTCATGTCTCTGTAAATAATTGCCGGCTGTCTTGTATGAAGATAGCCCAACACATCACAAAGCTGTTTCGCCCACTCAATTACATTTTCCTGTGGCTGTGCACCATACTCATCCAACAATTTGCTTAACGGATTTCCTTCAATATAATCCATCACAATAAGAAATGTTCTGTCATCTTCTATTACATCAATAATGCTGGGAAGATTAGGATGGCTTAAGCGTTTTAACATATCCGTCTCAACAACCAGTCCTTGTTTTACGACTTCAAAATCTTTAACCCCATCCTTGCGCACTTCCTTAATTGCCCATTGCTTATTTGCTTTTTCATTCATTGCAAGATAAACAATACTCATTCCACCTTGTCCGACTTTATTAAGTATTTTATATTTTCCATCTACTAACTGTCCTATCTGCAGCATATTACCTCCTTAAAAAGTTCTGATAAGTGCAACGGATATATTGTCATTTTCCTGTCTTTGCTTATTTATATTGATTAAATGGATAGCATTGTTTTGCATATTCTCTTTACTTAACAAAACGCCGGGATTAAATCCGGCATATATCTCTTCCGGTGTAATCTCATGCCTGAATCCATCAGAACATAACATATACACCGCATCTTTTTTGGTATCTCCAAAGAACATTTCCGGATAAACTTCAGGGGATGCTCCAACACACTGAAGCAAAATATTCTTTCTACTATCCTGTTCTGCCTGCTCCCTTGTCATATTTCCCAATGAGACCTGACGTTCAACAAAGGTCTGATCTTTCGTAAGCTGGGTTATTTCTATCCATATTTCATATGCTCTTGAATCGCCAACGTTTAATATGTAGTATCTTTTTTCTGTAATCAGCATTACAACTGCTGTGGTTCCTAACTGAACATGATTGACATTTCCATAGTTCTTTATTTTTTCGTTCATGGATGTTATAATTTCACACCATTGCTCCCGAATCACATGATCTTGTATCGGTCCATTACATAATGAGGGTAATTCTTCTGTCACCCATTGGTTAAAGGCATGAATCACAGCCGCACTGGAAACTTCCCCTAAATCTAAACACCACATACAGACACAAAGAATGGCAAAAGACATTATACCAATATAGTAATTGATTATTTTTACGTAC
>JAUUNJ010000250.1 GCA_030844625.1 Roseburia sp.
GTTGGTTTAGCTTTGATGTAACCGAGGTTTTCTGCCTTCCAATGCGTAGTATCGGTTCCATCATTAGTTAGTGCACTAAGAAGATGGTCGCCATCAGGATTTGACATGTTCGAATAAGCAGTTGTGATATTCTTCATTGCCGTAACAACATCTTCTGTTACAAGGACTTCTGAATCACCCCAGATAGTTTTTCGCACTTGTTGAATCAAGCCTGCTTGATAAAGTGAGAGGTTAGCAATTTGTTCTTTTGTTAAATTGCTAAGATCGTTGATTACAGTATCGTCAACAGGATAGTTGTTTTCTTTGCTACAATCACGGTTATCCCACCAAGTTTGAACAGCATCGAAGAGCTTATCTTTGTTTGCTTCTGATTTATCTTCATAAAAACTTCGATAAGCACTTGCAACTTCTTCTGGAATTTCAATAGTGCTAAGATTTTCTAAACTTGTTAGTTTATCTTCCAGACGTTTTACAGCTTTGTCTGCTTCTTCTTTTTTAGACTTAGCATCAGCCGCAACAGCTATAGCAGCTGTCAATTCCGTTGAAGTTCTCAATGCTTCATTTTGTTGAGCTGTCAAGGTTACTGTCAATGCTTGGATTTTAGATTTTTTATCAGCATCAGTTTTTTGAGCTTCTTTCAACTTTCTTTCAGTCTCTGCTTCGGCATCTTTTTTCGTTGCCAAATCAGTTTGAGCATTGTCTCGCTCTGAGATGATTTCTTTAGCTCCTGTACCATCAAGTGCTGCTTGAGCATTAATTACAGCAATATTAGTATTCTTGAGTTGCTCTTTAGTCTGTTTAGCCTTAGCTTCAGCATCACTCAAAGTTTTTGAAGTGTCTTCAACAGCTTTAGCTTGAAGTTTTTCATATTTTTCAGCTTCTTCAAGTTTAGCTTTTTTATCAGCATCAGCTTTCTGTGCTTCTTCTAGCTTGCTTTTGGCATTAGCTTCAGCATCCTTTTTAGTTACAAAATCAGTTTGAGCATGATCTCGTTCTGAGATGATTTCCTTAGCTCCTGTACCATCAAGATTTTTTTGAGCAATTTCTACATTGGTTTTAGCATTTGCTACATTAGTTTCTTGAATAGTAATCTCTGTTTGATCACCGTTAACAATTTCAGTTTGTTTGTTAACTTTATCTTGAGCTTTAGCAGTCTCAGCTTGAGCATTCTGAAGTTGAACGTCTTGATTTTCGATTGCTGATTCTGTCTCACTAATATTTTGTTTAGTTTTATCAATTTCAGCAGGAGTGGCCTTGTCTTTGATAATCTGAGCTTCATCAAGACCTTCCTTAGTCATAGCTTCGGTTTTTTCAGCTTTTTCTTCTTCAGTGATGGCTTGCTTAACTACACCTTGTTGAGCGTTTACTGCTTGTACCGCTACACTTTGCTTGTTCTCAGCTTCTTTAAGAGCTTGAATAGTTACTTTAGAACTTAAGGCATCAACTTCTGTTTTTGGGGCTTCTTGTTGATTAGCATTCGCTACAGACGTTAATCCTGTCGCTGCAATCACCGTCGAGACGCTAGCCAATGCCTTAATAGCCTCTTTCTTTTCCATTAACGCTAAAACTCCTTTTATTTTCAATAAATTATACAATTCCTATATTGTAATGTTTACATTATATAACTTAAAAACAACCTTGTAAAGTTGTTTTTAACCTTTTAAGGTGTTATAACCAACCTTTTAAGGTTGTAAAATAAACCTTGCGAGGTGGTTTATGTCAAATCTACAAGAATATATCAGTAAGCGTATTAGAGTCTTACGAATAAAAGAGGGAATGACCCAAGAAATGCTTGAAGAAAAAGCTGAATTGGGGACAAATTACGTTTATAAAATTGAAAATCTAGAACCTAACATTAAAATCAAAACTCTTGAAAAAATTATGAAAGCCTTAGATGTGGATATCCCCACTTTCTTTGATGTCACACTAAAAGAAGAAGATAGCGATTTGGTAAAACTTATTGATAATTTAAAAGCGTTGCCTGCGTATAAACAAAAGAAATTAATCAAAGCTATCAATACTATTATGACTGAAACAAAATAGCAGAACCTTTTTGAACTGAACAACTACTTTAGGTTAAAATATAATTTAAGTAAAAGACTTATCTCTATGCAAGATAGAGATAAGTCTTTTTAGCTTTCTTTATTTATCATTGTGATATACAAATTGATTTTTATTCCATACAAAAGTACATCCTTGTTTCAGAAATTTACAGATTTGTATCTTATCTTCAAAAGTTAATTTCATAATAAAAACACCCCAGAAGTTAGATTTTTCCTGTCTAACTTTTGGGGTGTAGTTCAATATTGGGTTTCGAACCTCCGTAAAGACGCTTCATTGCGACTATTGCCAGTATAGTAACCTACTTTATCGTACGGTTCATACCCTAAAAAGTTGACAACACTGCTTGAAATAGATCATCCATGGCTGTTTCAATAGAAGAAGGGTAAAATTCATCAATATCTTGCTTCTGGGTTAGGAAGTTAAGCAATTATATGGTAAATTGAGTCATAGTAATAAATCTTCTTCTAGTAATGTCTCACAACTCTACAATAACGTATTTATCCCTTTTTGTGTTTATACAACTTATTATATACTACCATTTACCATACTAGTATTTAAAAAATTACGTTTCTTTATTAATAAACTGAGTTTCAACCAATTCTTTATAGAGCTTATTCCTCGATAATAATTCTTGGTGAGTGCCACAGTCATCTACTTCACCTTCACTAATTAGATAAATTGAATCAGCATTCTGAATAGTAGATAATCTATGAGCTATTATTAAGACGGTCTTTCTCCTAGATAAATCTTTAATTAATTGATGAATTTTTGACTCATTTATACTATCCAAATTTGATGTAGTCTCATCCAATAATATTATGTCATTAGGAGAAATTAAAGCTCTAGCTAATGATAACCTCTGTTTTTCACCACCACTCAAAGTGATTCCAGACTCCCCGATTACTCTATCTAGTATTTCTTCAGAGGGAATATCTTGAAAAAGGTTAACTAAATTTAGAGCATGTAAGCAGTCAAGTCTTGAGACATTTTTATTAGCAATTTGTAAGTTCTCTAGTACTGTTCCAGAGAAAATTGAAGCATTTTGTTCTACAAAGGTTATATTCGAACGAAGAACTTTAATAGGCAAATCATAAATATTATTTCCATACAGTTCTATTGTTCCATCATCAAAATCATAAAATCTTTCAATAAGCTCAAATATAGTTGTCTTTCCTGAACCGGATGGTCCAACCAAAGCTGTTACTCCTGGACCATTAACTGAAATATCAATCTTATTTAGAATATTTTTATCAAAATTATCATTATATTTAAAGCTTAATTTTTTAATTTGCAAAATCTGATTTTCTTTTTTCTCAAGAACGTCTAAAGAATTAATATCCTCCTCTATCGGAAGTTCCAAAGCAACTTTAATCCTCGAATAAGCTCCCAATCCCTCATTTATTGATGCTAGTACTCCTCCTAGCATTGCAGCTGGAGTCAGTACTAACATTACGTACATTATAAAGGCGCTTAGACTTCCAATAGATATAACCCCTGTTGCAACTCTAATTGCACCAACTCCAATTATTATTATAAGCATTATTTGTAGTGCTATGTTAGAGAAACCACTTATAATAGATTTAAAAATAGCCACTTTTTTCCCAATCTTTGTCGCACTAGTTACAACACTACTCATTCTTTCAACAAAAACATTTTCCGATAAAAATGCACGAATTGTTCTGACACCTCGCAAAGTCCGCTCTAACTCAGATGATAATTCTCCAACTACTTCTTGTAAATCTTTCGCAATAGGCCTAGTTCTTTTACCAAGTAACAAGCCACATATTAAAAGAGAAAGAACTGCTAGCAGAGATAGACTAAACAATTGAATATCAAGATAAAACATCATAATCAATGCAAATAACATTGTAAATGTTTGTGACACCAATTCTACTATTCCTTGACTTAAAATCCCCCTAAGCTGAGCTGTATCCGTGCTCAATATTGATGCTAAATCCCCAATTTTTCTAGTATCAAATACTTCAATCTTATACTTGATTGATCTATTAACAATTTGAATTCGTAAACTATTCACTAAATTTTCACTAATACTCTCCAATATATACTGCTTAATTGAGTTAAGGATTGCAGATGACAATACTATCATAGAGAATAAAATTACAGTTTTTTTCAAGATGGTATTGTTAATATTGTCAATAATTTTTGAAAGAAGTATTGGTTGAAGAATTGATAATGTCGACGCAATTAGAGCAATAATCAAAGCAATACTTATAGATATTTTATGTGGTTTTAGTAATCTTAAAAATTCCCTGAAAGAGACTTCTGAATGTTGTTGACTATCCATTATTAAACCCCTTTTTTATTTTCAAATAAATCAACAGTAATACCATAACATTCCAAAACAACAATACAATATGACTAGTCGAAAATACTGAAGTTTTGAAACTTTCAGAAATCGCTTCATAATATATATAGGGTGATGTGGCAGGCAATACCCTTTCAATATATGGCAAAACTAGTATTGGGAATATCAATAAAGTAGCTAGTGCTACCATTGAGCTTTTAAAAAATAAGGTTAAATAATAGGCGATAGAAGAACACAAAGTAGTACTCAAAATAT
>JAUUNJ010000251.1 GCA_030844625.1 Roseburia sp.
ATTATTTACATCAAGGCATGGTATAATTCTTTTCGTATGCATATCTTTCTCCTGTCTCATTTTTTATATTAAATTGCTGCAAAATTTCTTAATATCTGTAATCCCACATCTCCACTCTTTTCCGGATGGAATTGGCACGCAAAAACATTATCCTTCTCAACTGAGGCATGAATATGGGTCACATACTCCGTAGATGCCTTCACAATATTTTCTTCCTTCGCTCTTAAATAGTAGGAATGAACAAAGTAAACATACGCCTGTTCATTCATTCCTTTAAATAGTCTGCCACTATTGGTAAGTTCCAATGAATTCCAGCCAATATGTGGAATTTTAAAACCCGGCTTGTCAGGAATTCTAAGAATTTCCCCCTGTAATACTCCAAGACCTGCCACTCCCGGTGTTTCCTCGCTGTTTTCAAATAAAAGCTGAAGTCCCAGACATATTCCAAGGAATGGAGTCTTCTTGTCAACCACATCATAGATTGTGTTTACCAAATTGTACTCTTTCAGTTTGGACATGGCATCCCCAAATGCTCCTACACCAGGCAACACCACTTTATCTGCGGATAAAATTTCGTCTCTGTCTCTGGAGACAACTGCATCCTCTCCAATAAATTGCAAAGCCTTCTCCACGCTTTTAATATTACCAGCATCATAATCCATAATTGCTATCATTTTTCAGTCCCTTTCTCCAATGCATTGTTATGCCAAAATATCTGCTTACCATATCATTGGTCAGCAGATTTTACAATTTTGGCATCCAGTTCAAACCAGAATTCCACACCATCTTTACGATTAATAACACCGCATTCTCTGCTATGTCTGTCCAAAATCGCCTTTACAATGGACAATCCAATTCCATTACCTCCGTATGCTCTGGTTCTCGCCTTATCTACTTTATAAAATTTAATCCAGATATTTTCAAGTTCATCTTCCGGTATCTGTTTCCCGGTATTAAAAACCGATACTCTTACTATACCATTTTTTTCAGTAATTTCCACTTTAATTAATTTGTTTTGGTCAACATGATTCAAAGCATTACTTAAATAATTGGTAATTACCTCCTCGATCTGAAATTCATCAGCCCATACATAAATTGCTCCCTGATGCGTGAATTCAATTTTTACCTGTTCCTGTTCTGCCCGAAGTTTCATGGAATGAATGACACCCCATACAACAGAAACAATATCAAACCGCTCCATACTAATCTGTCCGTTGCCAAACTCCAACTGATTTAATGTGAGAAGATTTTTAACCATTTTATTCATTTTATTTGCTTCATCAATGATGACATCACAATAATACTTCATATCATCAGGATTATCATTAATTCCCTCCTGCAAGCCTTCTGCATATCCCTGAATCAACGCAATCGGAGTCTTTAATTCGTGTGAAACATTGGAAATAAATTCCTTACGCATTTCATCCACTTCTTCCTTCTTTGCAATATCCTTATGTAGTTCAATATTTGCAGACTTTAATTCGGAAATCGTCTTTTGAAGTTTCTCAGACATTTCATTCATGCTCTCACCGAGAACACCTATCTCGTCATTACGATGTCCTGTATATTTGGCATTAAAATCCAATTCGGACATTTTTCTTGAAATATCTGCCAATTGCAGAACAGGTTTTGTATATTTTCTAGTAACACCAATAATAATAATTGTTGTGACAATAATCAGTGCAACGGCAAGCCCTAAATAAAATTTGTTAGAAATACTGATACTCTCTCTGAAACTTTCCACTGACATTCTTATTATAATATAATTGCCGGAATCCAGTGTACCATATAATTCATAATATTTATTGGAGGAAAATTTGTCTACAGTAGACTGTAATGTATACTGGTCATTTTCTTCTATTATTTTCGGGGTTTCTCTTTGACCTATATTTCTGCCAAAAATCATATCCTTCCAGCGGTCTGCAAGCATATTTCCTGCTCCATAATCATAAACAGAATTTCCCAGGCTGTCCACCATAATCATTGTAGATCCTGATGTTTCACATATATGGTCTAATATACTTATGTTACCCTCATTGTCAATATTTGCATCTTCCTGTGCAATGTCTGACAATTGATGATAAACATTCTTTATGGAGTTCTGTTTGGTTGTTGTATAATATTTCTCCAAGAAAACAGTTCCAAAAACACCTGCCACAATCATTGACAGTGCCATAACTGCCACTATAAGAGTTGTCATTTTATAGCTGATAGAATGCTTTATTGTTAATTTTTTTATTGGTTTATTTTTCTTCTTTGATTTTTTCATTCATTAACCTCGAATTTATATCCCATTCCCCAAATCGTTAAAATATACTTTCCACAATCACCAAGTTTGCTTCTAAGTTTTTTTACATGGGTATCTATTGTTCTGGCATCCCCAAAATAATCATAATTCCATACGTTATTTAAAATATTCTCTCTGGATAAGGCAATCCCTTTATTCTGTACAAAATAAGTCAGAAGTTCAAACTCCTTAAAGCTTAACTCTATCGGTTCTCCTTTAACTGTAACAATATGTGCCGCCTTATTAATCTCAATATCTCCTGCAGTCTCAACCTGGTCTGCTCCGATATTATTCGTTCTTCTAAGAATGGCATCTACCCTTGCCACAAGAATTCTTGGACTGAATGGTTTGGTAATATATTCGTCAACTCCCAGCTCAAATCCTAGAAGTTCATCACTCTCCTCACCTTTTGCTGTCAGCATAATAATCGGAACCTTTGAAAATTTTCTAATTTCCCTGCAGACTTCCCAACCGTCCATCTTCGGCATCATAACATCCAGTAAAACCAGAGCAAAATCATTATTTTCCACAAATAAGTCTATGGCTTCCTCCCCATTGGCAGCTTCTACTACCTGATACTGCTTGCGAACAAGAAAATCTTTAACCAGTTTTCTCATTCTATCTTCATCATCAACCACTAATATCTTTAATTGTTCCATAGTAAACCTCCCGATACCTATTTCTTATAATTCTATTAAACTATGAATGTGTGTTAATTCAATGAACATTTTTGACAGCCTTTCATACTATGTCCGCTGTCACTACTGACCCTTATTCATCTTCAAATCCAGTTTATACATATCAGGCAACATAGTAATACTGATAATGCCCTTCATCATGCAGGCGTTCCACATAAATTGTCTGACCCTCTTTTATATTAGAAAAAGTTATTGCACCATTCACCCAGACTCTGTCAAGTATAAATGCACCATCTTTTTCACACACCAGATATTTATATTTTACTCTAATGACACCGCATTGGCTTGCAACCATCTTTTTCTTTACCTGAAGTTTTGCAATCTGCGCCTTTTCTATATCAAAAATAACTCTGGTTTCAAACATCAATTCCAGATAGGACAAAATATTGATTCCAAAAAAGGCATAGATTGCCCATCTGAGCAGCCGTTCCACAGTCTTGCGCTCTCCAAACATATGGGGAACCGTCTGTCTTGCCAGAAGCTGAAATACCACAAAAATACTGATTACTGCAAGTACTATCAAAAATCGTTTAAACCAGCATTTTGCAATATGACGGTTCTGAAAATCCCGTATTTGATCCTTTTCTTCCTCCGTTGGCAAATGAAAATCTACATCATGTAAATAAATACTATGCACTGTTCTTCTCCTCTTGTAATCTGATTTTATAATTATAACCTAATTTTATACAGAATAAAAGCGCACATATATGATATGTCCCCTTTACGGAATAACTGGTAAAGGGGATTTTCATGCATTATATTTATGAATTTAAAATAAAGTGTATTGAGATATATAAGAAAGAAATTGATTCATCTCGGAACAGATAATGAGTATTTCGAAAAAATACAATATAAAATATCACACAAATAAAAAGAACCGCCTATAATTAGGCGGTATGAGAGTGGACTAGAGGGGAGTCGAACCCCTGTCCAAAAACCCTTCCCCTGTTCTTCTACTATCATAGTCAGTTGTTTAGCATTCCCTTAAGAAACCGGAAACTGACATCCTGAATCTCTTGGTAGCTTCATAATGCTCCTGAATACGCAAAGCTTTGTAAGCAGGGTTCCCTACTAAAGTCGATGCCAACGCTTAAGCCGTAGGCCTCTTAAGGTTGACAGCTGCCTTAATTAGGCAGCGTAAGCTAAATTATCTTCAGCGTTTAATTTTAAATTTGTGATTTAACGCATCACCTGCGGATAGCTTCACCAGCTTCCAAGCCCCTGTCGAAACCAGTACTAGCCCTTACTGGATATAGTTATAAAATAAGTCAGACACAATCTTTATCATACCCGAAACAGTTCCATATCTGTCTGTAAGGGAACTTTTTCTGCGTCTGTATCAAGTATCATAATGCACTCAACATTAAAAGTCAATGGATTTTTTTGTAAATTACCCTTGAAAATTTGACTATTTCTTACTTTCCATTTTCAAGTGACATTTTATGCATAATAAATGTATGTTCTCTCATTTTTTCTCTCAATTCCCAGCATAATTTTAATATAGTTTTGCATACTATTTTGTATCTAATCAAGCTTTATGTGGTGGTCATTTATGGGCAACAATCTGTACCACTCATTAACAGAATGGAGATTAAAATGTATCGACATATTAACAAATATATCATTGGAGGAATTATCTTTACGGTGA
>JAUUNJ010000252.1 GCA_030844625.1 Roseburia sp.
GCATAAAATACAGTCATAGCCATTGGCACGGAATCCTTTTTCCAGATAGGAAATTGCTGTTGCCAGAAAGTGGTCAGAACAGTCGGCACATAAAAGACCAATGGTTCGCATTGTATTAAAAGTAAGTCCTCTTGCAAATGCATTGGGCGTATATCCCGTTTCTTTCATAATATCCAGAATCTTTTTTCTGGTTTTCTCACTGACTTTATCAGAACCGTTCATTACCCGGGATACTGTGGCAATGGAAACGCCGGCTTTTTTTGAAATATCGTATATGTTCATATGAATCTCCATTCTAGTAAATTTTTTATAGCTATAAATAGTCTCTTTACACATAAAATATGTAAACGCTTACAACAAGATATTATAAAACATTATTGGGTGATTTACAATAATAAAATGTAAGTTATGATGTAAGTAAAAATAGAGGTTGACAGATATGAAATAGTGATGTAAATTTAGTGTAAGCGCTTACATAATCTTAAAAAGAATATATATAATTAAGAATAATCTTTTTATCTGGTGCTTGGAAGGAAAGTGTATTATGAAAATGACATTTCGCTGGTATGGGGAAGATGATTCCGTAACATTGGACTATATCCGACAGATACCCGGAGTCAGAGGTGTTGTAACTGCCATTTATGATGTAGAGCCGGGACAGGTCTGGCCAAGAGAAAGGATTCAGACCTTAAAGGAGACCATTGAAAGCCACGGACTTGAAATGGAAGTAATAGAGAGTGTTCCTGTCCATGAGGACATTAAACTGGGACGTGGAAATTATAAAAAATACATAGAAAATTATAAAGAGAATATCAGAAGGCTGGCAGAGGCAGGAGTAAAATGTATCTGTTATAATTTTATGCCTGTATTTGACTGGACCCGTTCCAGATTGGATCAGCCTTTGGGAGACGGGTCGAATGCACTGGTTTATTACAAAGAAGATGTGGATAAAATGGACCCGTTAAAGATGAGTCTTCCGGGATGGGATGCCTCTTATTCCAAGAATCAGATGGCAGAATTAATTCAGGCATATAAGGAATTGGGAGAGGAAGGCTTATGGAGTAATCTGGAATATTTTATTCAGGAAATAATACCTGTTGCGAAAGAATGTGATGTTTACATGGGAATTCATCCTGATGATCCGCCATGGCCTATCTTTGGAATTCCGAGAATTATTACCAACGAAAAAAATATAGACAGATTTCTGAATTTTTATAATGATGTGCATCACGGGATTACTCTTTGCAGTGGAAGTCTGGGATGTACAAAGGACAATGATATTCCACAACTGATTCGAAAGTATGGGGCACAGAAAAGAATTTGTTTTGCTCATGTGAGAAATGTGAAAATATTGGATGACGGTTCTTTTGAGGAAAGTTCTCACCTTTCCAGTGATGGTTCGCTGGATCTTGTAGAAATAATGAGGGCATATCATGATGTGAAATTTGAAGGATATGTAAGACCGGACCACGGAAGAATGATATGGGGAGAGACAGGAAAGCCGGGTTACGGACTGTATGACAGAGCTTTGGGAGCTGCATATATTAATGGAATTTGGGAAACGCTGGAGAAGGAATGCAATTCAGAAAACTAATAAAAATAAAAGAAAGGCGGCAAAATGAATTTACCATTAAAGACAAGTTTTAAGGGAAAAATTGTGGTTGTTACGGGGGCAGGCGGAGTACTCTGTTCCATGTTTGCAGAGGCATTTTCGTTGGCAGGAGCCAAAGTAGCATTGCTTGATATTAATGAAAATGCAGTTAAAATTAAGGCGGTAGAGATTGTGGAAAAAGGCGGATACGCAAAAGCCTATGTGTGCAATGTACTGGATAAGAAGAGCATTCAGGAAGCCCATGAAAAAATTTTAGATGAATTGGGGAAATGTGATATTTTAATTAATGGAGCCGGAGGGAATAATCCCATGGCGACCACGGATGATGAATATTTTGAACCGAAAGATTTGGGAAGTTTAAAAACCTTTTTTGATTTAGAACCGGAGGGCGTGGAATTCGTATTTAATTTGAATTATATGGGAAGTCTTCTTCCGACTCAGGAATTTGCCCGGGATATGATAGGCAGAGAGGGATGCAGTGTTATTAATATTTCCAGCATGAATGCATTTACACCTCTTACAAAAATACCTGCATACAGTGCAGCGAAGGCAGCCATATCCAATTATACCCAGTGGCTTGCAGTACATTTCTCTAAAGTAGGAATCCGGTGTAATGCGCTGGCTCCGGGATTTTTCGTTACAAAACAGAATGAAAAATTATTATTTAATAGAAATGGAGTTCCTACGGAGAGAACAAATAAAATAATTAATGCTACACCTATGGGAAGATTTGGAAAGCCTGAAGAATTAATCGGTACGCTTTTCTTTCTCTGTAATGAAAAGGCATCTGGTTTTGTTAATGGTGTAGTCATACCTGTAGATGGTGGATTTTCGGCATATTCAGGGGTATAAAATATCCTAAATGGGAGTATAAAATGAAAGTATTAGATAAAATAAAAGCCTGTGGTATTGTGCCGGTTGTTATAATAGAAGATGCGGATAAGGCGAAAGCGTTAGGCAGGTCTGTTTTATATGGCGGATTACACTGCATAGAAATTACATTCCGTACAAAGGCAGCAGCGAAAGCAATAGAAATTATAAAAAAGGAATATCCGGAAATGACTGTGGGAGCAGGAACTGTTCTCACAATAGAGCAGGTTAAGATAGCAGCAAAAGCGGGGGCAGAGTTTATTGTAAGTCCCGGTTCTAATCCAAAGGTTATTCAGTACTGTCAGGATAATAATATTTGTGTGATTCCGGGAGTTGTAACCCCTAGTGAGATTGAAAAAAATCTGGATATGGGTATTACGACAATGAAATTTTTTCCGGCAGAGGCAGCAGGTGGATTGAAAATGATCAGGGCAATGTCGGCACCTTACGGAGCGGTAAGTTTTATGCCTACAGGAGGAATTAATGTGGACAATGTAAGAGAGTATTTGAAATATAATAAAATTATTGCATGTGGCGGTAGCTGGATAGTAAAAAGTGATTTGTTAGAAAAAAATAATTATGAGGAAATAGCAAAGCTTTCAAGAGAAGCAGCAGACATTGTAAAGCAAGTGAGGTAGAATATGGCAAAGATTGTTACAATGGGAGAAATGCTGCTTCGCCTTTCACCCCCGGATAACGAAAAATTTGTGCAGGCGTCAAAATTTAACATCTGCTACGGTGGAAGTGAGTCAAATGTGGCAATATCTCTGGCAAATTTTGGACACCAGGTAAAGTATATAACGAAAGTTCCGGATCATTCCATCGGACATAGTGCGGTGGCGGAACTCCGTAAATTTAATGTGGACACATCAGATATTGCATACGGCGGTGACAGGCTTGGGATTTATTACATTGAAATTGGATCGGCGCATAGACCATCCAATGTGGTTTACGACAGAAGAAATTCTTCTATGTGCAGTGCAGCAACAGATGATTTTGACTTTGACAAAATATTTCAAGGTGCAGACTGGTTTCATTTTTCTGGAATTACACCGGCAATCAGTGAGGAGGCAGCAAAGCTTACATTAGAAGCCGTAAAGGCGGCAAAGACACATGGATTGACAGTAAGTTGTGATTTGAATTTCAGAAAAAAACTTTGGAACAGAGAGAAAGCACAACAGGTTATGTCCCGGTATATGGAATATGTGGATATCTGCATGGGAGGCAGAGAAGATGCTGTAAAAATGCTCGGATTCAGTCTGAACAAAGTAAATGACGATGATACTCCTGACCTGGAAGCGTATGAGAGGATGTTTCGGGAAATGGCAGAAAAATATAATTTCAGGTATGTGATCAGCAGCTTAAGACAGAGTCATACATCATCATACAATGAACTTGGCGGTTGCATCTTTGATGGGGAAAAATTATACAAAGCAGAAACTTATCATATTGAACCGATGGTAGACCGGGTAGGTGGAGGAGATGCTTTTGCAGCAGGGGTGATTGCAGGTCTTGCGGAAGACAAAAATCCACAGCAGGTAATTGATTTTGCAGTGGCGGCATCCGTACTGAAACACACCATACCGGGAGATATTAATCTGGTAACAAAGGAAGAGGTAGAGAATTTAATTCAAGGGAAAGGAACTGGAAGAGTTCAGCGATAAAGAATTGAATAAAAATAGGCGGAAGCAAACGGAGGAAAATAAAAATGCTTTACCCAATTGAAAATAAAGTAAGAGAAGTAAAAAATTTAAGCGGTATTTGGAATTTTAAGGTAGACACAGACAATGTGGGGTTGCGTGAAAAATGGTATGAGAGACCATTGACTGACCCAATGCCTATGGCAGTTCCGTCAAGCTATAATGATGTGGTTACGGATGAAACAATCAAAGAGCACATAGGCTATGTATGGTATGAGAGAACGTTTATTATTCCAAATACCTGGAAAGAAGAAAGAATCATAGTTAGATTTGGCAGTGCCACCCATCATGCCGTAGTATGGCTGGATGGACAGGAAATAGTGCGGCATAAGGGTGGTTTCCTTCCTTTCGAATCAGATATAACAGAACTTGTGGCAGACAGTGATTTAGAGCAGCACAGACTTACAGTTGCGCTCAGTAATATTCTTGACTGGACCTGTATT
>JAUUNJ010000253.1 GCA_030844625.1 Roseburia sp.
ATATCTTCTTCATTAAATATACAGTATATGACTAGTTTTGTTTTTTATAAATAATTTTGATAAGTTATAACAATAAATTTTATTTTAAATTGGAATCAAAATAAGTTATACTATAAAAGTGTGAAAATTATATTATATGTAAAAGAGACAAGAAAAATTCAGGAGTTTTAATGGCAGAATTTAATTTTCAGGAAGAACTAAAAAAGATGCCCCAGACACCGGGTGTGTATTTGATGCATGATTCCCGTGATGATGTAATTTATGTGGGGAAAGCAGTTAATTTAAAAAGACGTGTAAGTTCATATTTCAGAAAAAGTACAAAGAGAAGTTCCAAGATAGAGTCTATGGTTTCCAAGGTGAGCAGGTTTGAATACATTCTTACCGATTCAGAATTAGAGGCTCTTATTTTGGAGTGCAATTTGATAAAAGAATACAGACCGAAGTACAATACCATGCTGATGGATGACAAAACTTATCCCTATGTAATGATTACAACAAGTGAAGATTATCCGCGGATTCTAATGGCTAGAAGAATGAAGAAAGACAATAATAAATATTATGGTCCGTTTACCAGCGGTGGGGCAGTCAGGGATACTATTGAACTGTTACAGAAAATGTATAAGATACGTAGTTGTAATAAGTCCATTGTGACAGACGATAGGGTGAGAAAAGATGGGAGCCATAAAGAAATTCCTCAGATTAACGGCAGACCATGTCTTTATTATCATATAGGACAATGTAATGGACCTTGTCAGGGATATATTTCAAAGGCGGAGTACAGGGAGCATATAGAACAGGCAATCAAGTTTCTGGAGGGAAATTATGGGAACACTTTAAAAGATCTGGAGACAAAGATGCAGAAAGCGTCCGAAGAACTGGATTTTGAGAAGGCGATGGAGTATCGTGATTTGATTAACAGTATTCACCATGTGGCAGGAAATCAGAAGATTACCACACACAATTTTGAGGACAGAGATATTATCGCTTATGCAGAGGAGGGCAATGACGCAGTTGTTCAGGTATTTTTTGTGAGAAACGGAAAATTAATTGGCAGGGAACACTTTTATCTGAATACAGTGCCTGGAGATACCGGAAAGGATATCCTTACAAGTTTTATTAAGCAGTATTATATTGGAACGCCTTTCATTCCGAGAGAATTATTGGTGCAGGAGGAAGTTGAGGAACCGGAACTTCTCAGTCAGTTGTTAAGCCGCAATCAGAATTATACAGTCCGAATTGTTAATCCTAAAAAGGGCAGTAAAGAGAAACTTGTGGAACTGGCAGCAAAGAATGCAGGAAATCTGCTGGAGCAGAATAAAGAAAAATACCGCAGAGAACAAAAACGAACTACAGGTGCTGTCCATGAAATAGAAGAACTAATTGGAGTCCAGGGAATTCACCGTATGGAATCCTATGATATTTCCAATACGAACGGCTTTGAGTCGGTGGCATCTATGATTGTGTACGAGGACGGGAAGCCAAAACGTAATAATTATAGAAAATTTCGGATAAAATGGGTCAAGGGACCTGATGATTACGCCAGCATGAGGGAAGTGCTCACAAGAAGATTTACCCATGGTCTGGAGGAAAGAGAAAAACTGGATATGGAGGGCAGAGATTATACACTTGGAAGTTTTAGCAAATTTCCGGATATTATTATGATGGACGGCGGTAAAGGTCAGGTGAATATAGCATTAGAGGTTCTGGATAAAATGGGATTGAATATTCCAGTATGCGGAATGGTTAAAGATGACAATCATAGAACCAGAGGGTTATATTTTAATAATGAGGAAATTCCCATAAGAAAAAATTCAGAAGGATTTCGGCTGATTACAAGAATACAGGATGAAACCCACAGATTTGCCATAGAATATCACAGAAGTCTCAGAAACAAAAAGGAGATCCATTCCATTCTGGATGATATTCCGGGTGTGGGACCATCCAGAAGAAAAGCGTTAATGAAGGAGTTTAAATCTATAGAAGCAATCAGGAATGCCACAGTGGATGAATTGGTAAAAACTCCAGCAATGAATGAAACAGTGGCGAAAAGTGTATATAAATTTTTTCACTAAATAATATATACAAACAAAAATGCAAATGTTAAGATAAATGATAGATGATAAAAAGTAAAAAAGAGAGGAGAAGCTTTATGGGAAAGATTAAATTTACAAAGATAATCAAAAATTATAATCTGCAAAATTATACTCCGGAAATTGACACGGATAAGATTATGATAACTACCCCTGAAGTTAACAGACCGGCACTTCAACTGGCAGGATTTTTTGAACATTTTGACAGAGAAAGAGTTCAGATTATCGGTAATGTGGAATGCGCATTTCTGGACAGTATGGAAAATAAAAATCGGTTATGGGTTTATGAGAAGATAATGAGCAGCGGAATTCCATGTCTGATTTTGTGCCGTGGACGTGTACCGGATAAAGATTTGATTGCAGAGGGAATTAAGCATGGCGTTCCCGTACTTTCTGTTGATATGCCCACATCCAGATTTGATGCAGAGCTTACCAGATGGCTGAATGTTCAACTGGCACCTTGCATTACAATTCATGGAGTGTTGGTAGATGTATATGGTGAAGGTGTTCTGATTATGGGAGAGAGCGGTATTGGTAAGAGTGAGGCGGCTCTTGAACTTATCAAGAGGGGACACCGTCTTGTAACGGACGATGTTGTTGAAATCAGAAAGGTCAGTGATGAGACTTTAATTGGTACGGCTCCGGCAATTACAAAACATTTTATCGAGCTTAGAGGTATTGGAATTATTGATGTCAAGGCGCTTTTTGGTGTTGAGAGTATTCTGGATACTGCTAATATTGATATGGTAATTAAGCTTGAAGAGTGGGACAGGGAAAAGGAATATGACAGATTAGGATTAGATGATAATTATACGGAATTTCTTGGAAACAAAGTTGTCTGCTATTCCATTCCAATCAGACCGGGACGTAATCTGGCGGTCATTGTAGAGTCTGCATCAGTAAATCACAGACAGAAAAAGATGGGCTACAATGCGGCACAGGAATTATATAATCGTGTTCAGAGTAATATTATGAAAAACACGGAAGATGAGGAGGAATAAAAATGAAAAAATATTGTTTTGGAATAGATGTAGGTGGAACAACAGTAAAAATTGGATTTTTTAAAACAGAGGGAATTCTTCTTGAAAAATGGGAAATTCCAACAAGAACCGAAGAATTTGGAAGAAATGTTCTCGGAGATATTTGTGATTCTCTGGAAGACAAATTGGCCCATAGAGGTATCAGATGGGAGGATGTTGAAGGGATTGGTATAGGACTTCCGGGACCAGTTCTCGAGGACGGAACAGTATTACAATGTGTTAATTTAGGATGGGGAACATTCAATGTTGCACAAAAGTTATCAATGATGTTCCATGGAATTAAAGTAAAAGCAGGGAATGATGCTAATGTTGCAGCTCTCGGTGAGGCATGGCAGGGCGGCGGCAAGGACTATGATGATATAGTTATGATTACCCTTGGAACAGGTGTAGGCGGCGGTGTTGTAATTGGTGGAAAGATTCTTACAGGTTACAACGGCGGAGCTGGAGAAATCGGGCATATGCATATGGAAGATGAAGAAAAAGCGCAGTGTAACTGCGGAAGAAAAGGGTGTCTGGAACAATATGCCTCAGCTACCGGTGTTGTGAGACTTGCCAAAAGGTATATGGATGCGTCAGATGCTGAGACCAAGATGAGAGAGTTGGGCGATGAGATTACGTCTAAAGATGTATTTGATCTTGCTAAAGCAGGTGATGAGGGTGCAAATCAGGTGGTTAAAAAGATGGGAAGCTATCTGGGAAAGGCAATGTCAAGCATAGCTGCAGTTGTAAATCCGCAGGCATTTATTATCGGCGGTGGTGTAAGTAAGGCAGGACAGTTTCTGATTGATGCAATCAGCGATGTATATAGAGAAACCTGTTTTGCAGCGTGTGGTGATGCGGCAGTAAATCTTGCAGAACTGGGAAATGATGCGGGAATGTATGGTTCGGCAGCATTAATTGTTAAAAGTGAATAATGAAGAGCAAACAGATTTGGCTGTTGAAGTTCTTCATTTTTATTCTTAATTCTTCACTAAAAATAAGGAGGGTTTAATGGACAACGTATTATTGGATAGGATTACAGACATAGTAGGAAAGGAATACGTTAAGACAGATGAACCGATGGCAGTTCACTGCACATTCAGATGCGGAGGAAATGCTGAAGTTTATGTAATTCCCGGAAATATAGAGGAGTTAGTGGAAGTAATCAGCTTATGCAGACAGGCGGAATATCCCTATATGGTAATTGGAAATGGCAGTAATATTCTGGTTCGGGATGAAGGATACAAGGGAGTGATGATTGAAGTTAATTCAAGAATCAATGAGATCGATGTTATCGGAGAGGATATCATTGCGGATGCCGGAGCAAAGCTTTCAGCAGTGGCGATAACGGCAATGGAGAATGACCTTGCAGGATTTGAGTTCGCTCATGGTATACCGGGAAACGCAGGCGGTGCTGTGGTGATGAATGCAGGCGCCTACGGTGGAGAGATGAAAGATGTTGTTAAATGGGTAAAAGTACTTGATCAGGAGGGAAATA
>JAUUNJ010000254.1 GCA_030844625.1 Roseburia sp.
GATATTTGATTTGCTTTTGTTGCACTTTTTAAAGCGTTCAGGCATGTTTTTTATAAAAAATCATTATTAATGTTTTAAAGTTCTGGGAAACAGATGTTTTCCAGAGCTTTTTTATTTCCGGAAATATTACCTCGCAAAATTTTCAAAGGCCTTTATGAAACCCAAGAAATGGCATTTCTGGAAATCAGTATTGCGGTCACGTATGCGTGATAGTTTATGCTGAAAAGTACGGGGAAAGGTAAAGGCCGTAATGAAAAAAGTAAACGAAGTGAGCCGGCTGGCAGGAGTGAGCAAGAGAACTTTGCAGTTTTATGATGATGAAGGACTATTGCCTGCCCAGCGGTCGAAAGACAATTATCGACTGTACGATGACGCTGCACTGGAACGTCTTTGGGAGATTCTGGTGTATCGGGCAATGGGGCTTGATCTGAAGGAAATCAAAGATCTTCTGACGCTTTCGGAGAAACAAAAAAATCAGTATCTGGAAAAGAAAATCCGAGGGCTCAGGCAACAGATCAGACAGCTGAACGGGCAGATGGAATTTATTTCATATGTGCAGCAAAATGGAATGTTACCGGTTCCGACAGAGGAAAACACTGTGGAAAAGACCTATATGGATCATATAGCAGTGTTGAGAAAAATGAAACAGGATCAAAAAAGGGAGGACAAAGAGAAATGAAAAAAAGATTAATGATGGTAATGGTAGCAATGGGAATGGCATGTTCTTTGATGGCATGCGGATTATCAGGAAATACGCAAGATTCAGAAAAAACTTTAACATCAAAAAAAGATAATTTTGGATTTACATTAGGAAAGTTTTCTAAGAAAGCGACAATTGAAGAAAAAGTTTTGTATGACAAGGATAATGTAAAAATTACAGCAACAAATTTGGAATATGGGGAGGAAGCAGCAAATCTTAAACTGAAAATTGAAAATAACAGTAAAAAGAAATTAACATTTAGTGCCGGAACAATGGGATATGGCGTAAATGCGATTAACGGATTTATGGTAAGTGGTGGTTATTTAAATTGTGAGGCTGATGCCGGAGAGAGTATAGACGAGGAAATGTCATTTGACTATGAAGAACTTATTTTGTTGGGGATGAAAGAAATCGCAGATATCAGAGTTGGTTTTACGATTAGTGATGAGGATTTTAACAATATATACACAAAACCGGTACAAATAAAAACGAGCCTCGCAGATTCGTATGATTATTCTAAGAACAGTAAAAACTATCATAAAGCAATTACAAGTAAAGCGTTGAAATATACGTATGATATTGATATTCCGTATTTTGAGACCGATGAAATTTATTCTTCAAATGGAATTAAGGTTGTATCAGAGGGATATATGAAAAACGCGGATGGAGATCGGGTTTTGTTTTTGGAAGTACAGAACAATTCGGAAAATATGATCTATTTTCAGACAAGTGATCTGAAAGTTAATGAGAAAAAATTATATGATGGTACATGGAGCTATGATTGTATTTTGGCTGGCTGCACAACGCTTGTGAATATTGATGTTGATTATGGAATTGAGAGTTATGCGGAAAATACAAAAGATTTTGAACAGGTAGAAACTATCGGATTTACAGCACAGGCAGAAAACAAAGATGAATATGTCGTATCGGAGCCATCGGAGATAACGGTAACAGTTCCAGTGATTGAGAAAAAACTGGAAAATGATACGGAGCAGGAAGAAGGTGAGAATACAGAAGATCAGAAAGCGGATGCCGTTGTTTCTACAGATGAACAATCAGAGGGTGAAGTTAGTGCGGATTTTAAGAAGATGATGGATAGTTATGAAGATTTCTTTGATGAATATATCGAGTTTATGAGAAAGTATGAAAATTCTGATGATGTGGCGGGAATGTTAAATGATTATGCGGATTATATGACGAAATATGCCGATTACATGCAGAAGTTAAATGACGTGGATACGGATAATCTGTCGACTGCGGATGCCGCCTACTATACAAAAGTGCAGGCACGTATTGTGAAAAAGCTTGCAGAAATCCAATAGGATCTGCTTTATGATGGTGGGATGAAGAAAAGGATCGAAAGGTCCTTTTCTTTGTCATAAACAATAATTTATGAGGAAAAGAAAAATGAAAAGAAAGAAAATGCTTCTGGTTATTTATTATGGAAAAAAGATAAAAATTTTTGGATCAGTTATGATGGAACAGTGACGCTCGGTATTGATAGTTCAAAGCTAGATGTAAAAGTGGATGGTGAAAATGTAAAAATACATATTCCAGAAGCAAAGGTATTAAGTTCAAAACCAAATCCCGACAGCATTACCAAGGATTCCTATTATTATGCAAAAAATTCAGCAATAGCGGATGCAGATGATCAGACGAAAGCCTATAAAAAGGCAGAGAAAGAAATGGAGAAGACAGCAGCAAATGATATTGTTTTATTAGCACAGGCACAACAAAGGGTGCAGTCTATGTTAGAGGATTATGTAAAAAATATGGGTACGATGTTAGGAAAAGAGTATACGATCACATGGGATATCAAAGAAAATCATGTGAAGTCGGATACGGCAGAATCGACAGAATAGTAAGCTTTTTACGATGGCTTGGAACAATGTATTCTAAGCCATCAATTTTTATGCAAGTATGCGTTACAGTTGGTAAAAAATTAACATTTGCCTAATTAAACAACAGAAAAATTGATAGAAACGATCAAGATAGACTCTTGAAAAAAGTAAATTTCCTCATAAAAATGTAAAAAATAAATATAATTAGCTCATAAAAATGTAATATTGAAGAAAAAATCGCTCATAAAAATGTAAATTTTTATAGAAGTTTGCATGAAAAGGTGTATAATAGATACACTTAAACTGTGGAGGTACACAATATGGGATATTTAGTTCGAAAAGCAGACGCATTTTTGAGGGAGTGGAAGAAAAATCCAGATCGAAAACCTCTGATAATAAAGGGCGCAAGACAGGTCGGAAAAACAGAGACGATCAGAACATTTGCGCGGGAAAATTATAAAAATGTAATTGAGATCAACTTTATTACAGAGCCATCTTATAAAGTTATTGTTGAGGAAGGGTTTTCAGCAGAACATATTATCAAGCTGATCAGCAGGATTGATCCGACGAAACATTTTGAAGAAAACGAAACACTGATTTTTTTTGATGAAATCCAGGATTTCCCGGAGATTGCAACCGCGCTTAAATTTTTTAAAGAAAATGGAAAATACGACGTTATATGTTCTGGATCATTACTTGGGGTGCAGTATCAGCGAATTGCAAGTATCAGTGTGGGGTATAAAACAGATTATCAGATGTACTCCATGGATTTTGAAGAGTTTTTGTGGGCAAAAGGGTATTCGGAAGAAGCAATATCGGATATGCTTTGTCATATGCTTGAAGGAGTTGCTTTTTCCGAAGCAGAGCAAATGATTTTTTCAACCCTTTTTCTGGAATACTGTATCTTAGGGGGCATGCCTGCGATTGTATCAAGTTATATTGAAAGAGAAACTTTTGAGGGTTCGCTTGATTTGCAGCATCAATTATTGGTAGATTATGAAAATGATATTGTAAAGTATGCACAAGGGCTGGATAAGGCGAAAATTCTGAGCGTATACCGGTCAATTCCAGCACAGCTTGCCAAAGAAAATAAAAAATTTCAATATTCGAAAGTCTCTAAGGGCGGAAGATCTAAGGATTATATGGGATGTGTAGAGTGGTTGAAAGATGCCGGGCTTATTAATGTATGTGAATGTTTGCAATTTCCGGAATTGCCATTAAAAGGAAATGTGGATGAAAGCAAATATAAAGTATATATTTCGGATACCGGATTATTGGTGGCAAGTCTGGACGATGAATCACAAATTGACTTGCGTGCAAATAAAAATCTTGGCATTTATAAAGGTGCGCTTTATGAAAATTTTGCAGCAGAGGCATTGGTAAAGCAGGGATATGGGCTTTATTATTATTCGAAGGATAATTCTACATTAGAAGAAGATTTCTTTATTCGAAGCGCAAATGAACTGATTCCAGTAGAAGTAAAAGCAAATACGAATCGTGCCAAATCTATGCGCCAACTAATAAAAAGTGATACTTATACAGATATTAAGCATGGCATTAAACTCATGGCGGGGAATGTGGGAATCAGTGAGAATATAGTCACATTTCCATATTTTTGTACTTTTTTATTAAAAAGGTATATGGGGAAACAAAACCTGTTTCAATAAAGCAAGTGAAAGTCATCTATGGTGAAAACCAGATGAAGCTGGTTACCGAAGAGATTACAAAAATAGGAGCCCGGTCAGACGTTCTTCAAAATAAAGTTCCGGCTGGGAATGGATCTGACCCCAGTCCTGCCTGTGGTCAATCCATTTTTCGTGATATCCATGGCTGCCAGATAACCATTTTTAAAAGGCTGTCATCCGACGGTAAAACCATTTTGCTTTTGGTCACTTTCCGGAGCTGACGGTTGAATCCTTCCATTGCATTGGTGGAATAAATCAACCGTCTTACAGCTTTCAAATCAGCCATCAGTTTTTCGATGTCTTTGTATGAAAAAAACTTCATCGAATTACGGATCTCATAAATGATACACTGCTGTATGCTGTAAAAAGAAAAGTGGA
>JAUUNJ010000255.1 GCA_030844625.1 Roseburia sp.
TTTTAATTATATGTCACAGTTGTGCCATGCGATACAAAAAACAAATATCAAAAGGATGTTACAGACATTTTGATATTTGTTTTTTGTATCATATGGCGAGCCACCACAACACGAATATGCCCAATAAATTCGTGCTATGATGGCTGAACTGTAATAATTATATAATAGGGGGAAAATATTTACAATGGTTTTATTTAAGTCCTTTTTTATAGTCATTTCAGCCTTTTGAATCTTTACCCCCCCTAATATTCCCACTTTGTACTGCTGCCACTGTCAGTCTTGCTGACTACCAGTTTCGTTTCCACCTGCGCCTTAAGCTCACTTACATGGGAAATAATTCCCACCAGACGTTTTCCTTCGGAAAGTTCGTTTAAGATTCCAATTGCCTGATTTCTTGTTTCATCACTTAAAGAGCCAAAGCCTTCATCAATAAACATTGTGTCTATGTGAACACTTCCATGGTTATCCTGAATCATATCAGCCATTCCCAGCGCCATGGATAATGCTGCCACAAAAGATTCACCGCCTGACAGCGTTTTTACATCTCTTACCTGATCGTTCACTATGCTGTACACATCAAGGTCCAGTCCCACATATCCTGTTTTTCCTAAATCCTCCATATCTCTGCACTGTAAAACAAACTGATTATTTGACATCTTATACAATCTCTTATTCGCTCTTTCAATAACCTGTTTAAAATATCTTCTCTGTATATACGTCTGGAAATTAATTTTCTTACCGCTATACTGACCGTTTGCTGTTTTATAAAGGGACGTAAGCATTTGATTTTTCTTATTCATTTCTTCACGTTCCCTGTATAATTTTTTAACTTTTTTGTAGCACTCTTCATTAACAGAAACAACATTATAAATTCTTTCATTTTGGGAATCCAGAGTTTTTTTCTGTTCCATAAGATGATTTTTTGTATGTTCTAACGTTTCCGTATCTGCCTTTTGCTTTCCTGCTGTCTCTGCCTCAAGTCTTTGCAGATTATCTTTTACTACGGCAATCCGGCTGTCATATTTTGAAACCTGCAATTTAAGCTGTTCAATTTCTCCCTTGGGTAACAGTGCAAGTTTAAAACTATCGGTATTATGAAATCCGTTTTTCTTAAGACTTTCCTCATAATCGGATACTGCCCCGGTCAATTCTTCATTTCTTGCATTTCTGTTTTCCTTTTCGGTAATGTATTCACCGTTTTTTGTATCCATAATCTTTGAAGCTGACTGATACTTTTCATGGCTTTCATTATAATCTGCTTCCAGTTTTTCAAGAAGAAGCTTTCTGTCATCTAATTCCCTCAATGCTGTTTCTTTATCCATATAAGAAAGCTGATTCTTCAAAGCATTCATCGTAATTTCATATTCTTTCTCATCCAGTCTGAAACCATTTAATTGATTATTACTTTCTGTCAGGGCATCAGCATTCGCCATAAGTTCCCTGTCTAAATTCTTCAGTTTCTCTTCATTTCCCTTTATAACTCTCTCATTGTTTCGGGCTATGCTCTTTCTCTGTGCCAAATCATTCAGATTAGAAACTAATTTGTTATATTCCTCATCAATTATCTCTTTTCCCTTCTCAAAATCACAGTCCAAGGTATTATTGCACTCACTATTAAGAATAATTACAGTACTCTCTTTTTCACTTATCTTTTTCTGTCGCTCTTTAAATAGATCATCCCTTACTGCCTTTGCTTCATCCAGCTTATTCTTTACATTTTCCATTGCAGTATCATCTATGTTATGATTAACATGCTCTGCACTGATTTCATCCAGATTATAATGCACATTTCCACATACAGGACATGGCCTACCATCTTTTAATTCTGCTCTGAGAATTTCAGCCTGACTGTTAATAAACTCTTTATATATTCTTTCGTATTCCTTCTGACATTCTTCTACCATCAATTGAGACCGATTATATTCAGCTTCTCTTTCAGCCAGTTCTCCCATAATCATTTTAAGTTTTTCTGTATAACATAAAATATAATCCAGACTCTTTTTTCTCCGTTCCAGCAAATCTGATTCCACATTAAGGGCTTCCAAATTTTCCATGTCTGCTTGCAGATTTTCTGTTTCGGCCATCAGTTTCTTCTGTTCTTCTTCCAATTTGTTTTTATTATTTAACAGTCCGTCAATTTTCACATTCAACTGGTTCATACTTTCTTTTAACCGTTCGTTTTTTACCGTAACATCATTTAATTCGTCATATTTTTCCAAACTTTCACGGATTTTACCAATTTCAGAAATTAGTTTTGGCGACTGATGGTCATAGTTTTCTTTTCTCTCCTTTGACTGTTCCTCCAACTTCTTCATCGTAACTTTATTTACTTCTATCCATTGGTTCAGTTCTTTAAGTCTTTTCTCGCTTTTAAAAAGTGCAGTTTCTTTTTTTTGAAGTTCTTCATAAACCCTTTGTACGAAAAGTGCCTGTTCCCCCTTTTTTGTTTTTTGCTTTACTTTTTCAATATAATCAGCCTGCTCCTCTAGTTGGTCCTGCTCTGTACTATACTTTGATAATTGTATAAACAAATCATTAACGCTTTTTGCCTTCTGTATTTTAATATGAATTTCCTCAAGCTGCTTATCACAGTTTTCTCTGTTCTCCTTAATTGATTTCTGCTGTTCTTTTGCTTCTTTACTTATATTTTTAACAAGATTAAGCAATACCTCCTGTTCACTCTCCGTAAAAAGTCCCTTTTCTTTCCTTACATTCCAGTCATTTTCATAATCACTGTTCTCTATGCATTGAATTCTCTCAAGTTCTCTTACAATATCTTTCCTGTTCTCCTCAAGCATGCCATAGGATTGCTTATATAACCGTTCCAATTCATACTGAATATTCTCATAAATTCTGGTATCAAATATTTTTGCAAAGATATCTTTTCTTTTATCAGAAGACTCGAGAAGTAATTTCATAAAATCCCCCTGTGCCAGCATTGCAATCTGTGTGAATTGAGATGCATCTAATCCGATAATTGTTTCTATTTTTTTGTCAATATCATCCTTGCTGCCTAAAAATTCTGTA
Organism: Roseburia sp.; assembly: GCA_030844625.1. Lineage (GTDB taxonomy): Bacteria > Bacillota > Clostridia > Lachnospirales > Lachnospiraceae > Eubacterium_G. The sequence goes on from JAUUNJ010000255.1 coordinate 3,028, forward strand.
CCGTCCGGCATGATCAGTTCCACACCGGCACCCATATCATTTTTCAGTCTTTCATATCTGTCCTCATTTTTAACCTTTTTAAATTTAGGCTGTTTGGGCCAACGTCTGATTCTGTATACCTGTCCATCATAGACAAATTTAAATATTACCTCAGTCTTTATTCCATCGGCAGCATACTGGCTGCGCATCATGGCTCCATTTCTATTCCCTCCACTGGTTTTTTCAAACAAAGCATATGATATGGCATCAAATATAGTAGTCTTCCCCGCTCCCGTATCTCCAGTAATCAGAAAAAGCCCGTGATTAATATGATCAAAGGTTATTTTTTCCTCTCTGTATGATCCGAATGCCTTCATTTCAATATATATCGGTTTCATATTCTCTGCATCCTATCCTTCCTTAACAGAATCAATTACATCTGTCATTATTTTCTCTTCTTCCTCACTTAATGGCTGTCCATTAATTTCCTGATAAAATACTTTGAAAGCCTCAAGCGGATCTAATACCCTGTCCAAATCGCCTGTCTCCCTTAATTGATTTCGGGTTCTTGTATTCTCTATTTTAATTTCTAATATATTATCGTATTTTTCCTGCAATATTTCCCTTGGATTATTTATGCTTTCCTCATTTGTCAATGTAATACTTACATAATCCTTTCGATTATCTTCCGTTGACATGGCAAGAACCTCTTTTAATTCACCACTAATCCTTCTTACATCTTTTTCAGCCTTTAACGGAATACTCTTATATACATTTTGACATCCCTTTTCTCCAAGAGTAATCATTGTAATTCCCTTTTTATGTTCCGCCTCACTGACAGAATACTTATATGGCGTACCGCTATATCTGATATGGTTTTCGCCTATGGACTGAGACTTATGGATATGCCCTAAAGCCACATAATCAAAGTCTCTTACCCACTGTATATCCACACTGTCCAAACCGCCCACCGATATATAAGACAACTCTGAATCACTTTTATCCGGTTCTTTATCCTTTGACACAAAAAATTGATGGGCAAGTAACACATTCCGCTGAGAATAATCTATGTTCTCTCTCTCAATAATTATTTTAATGGCATTATTATAATCCGGCACTGTACCTTCCTCAACCAATCCCCGGATATAACCCGGTTTTGTAAATGGCATCATATAAAAATTCACCTTTCCGTATTCATCTTCCAACACTACCTTTTTTAAGTAATCTTCTTTATTCTTCGGAGGTAATACAGAAATAAATATTTTATGCTTTTCCAAAAAAGCACTGGCATATTTTAACCGCATTGCACTGTCATGGTTTCCTGCAATCACAAGCACAGGAATTGCAGGTTCCAGATCAGCAAGATCATTGAGAAATTCATCAAACAGTTCATGGGCTTCTGCTGAAGGCACAGATTTATCGTAAATGTCCCCTGCAATCAGCAATACATCCGGTCTATGTTTTTTCATTTTGTCAATGACCTGCCCTAATATCTCTTTTTGTTCTTCATATAAATTATAATAGTGTAACTGTTTCCCTATATGTAAATCCGATATATGAAATATTTTCATTGACT
>JAUUNJ010000256.1 GCA_030844625.1 Roseburia sp.
TGTAAGATTTAAAATCCTGCCTGTCCATCGTCTGTAAATATTCCCAGGCTCTCCGCTGCTGTTCTTTGTCCAGATTAAAGCGCAGGTTTGTGTTGCGGATATTGTTCTGCATGGTTTATCCCCTCCTTTTTTCGTATTGATTGATTCAGCAGGTCGTACCGGTGTGGTACTGCTCTGCTGTGGGATAAGCATACGAAAATCGGAGGAAAAAGGCATTGAGGGGAAATTGAGCTGAAATTGATAAAAAATAAACTTTTTATTGATAAATAAGTTTAGATACTAACTCTTTTGTCGTTTTGGTTGTTAATTATATTAAAAGTAGAAATATTTTGATAATGAAAGTGTGGGAGAGAAAATGAACAAAAGAAGATACAGCAATCGTAGAAGAAAGAATATTTTACGAGTATTCATTCTTTTAATGACTATCATAATAACCGTTGTAATGTGGAGAACAATAAAAATCGATGTGCAGGTTGGAGAATTAACATTACCGAAAATTTTGCAGTCAGAAAAGTCCTTTGCAGACACTTCGGGTGAATGGAATCTTATTTTGGTCGATCGAAATCATTATATTCCAGATAATTATCAAGTAGAATTGACAGAATTATCGAATGGTAAAAAAGTAGATTCACGGATTTATCCAGAATTACAACAAATGTTTAATGATGCAAGAGCTGAGGGGCTGGCACTGTTTGTTAGAGAAGGATATCGAACAACAGAAGAACAACAAAAAATTATGGACGAGAAAATCAATGAATATGAAAAACAAGGATATTCTGCGAAAGAAGCAAAAAAAAGAGCCGAGAAATATGTTGCAATTCCCGATACAAGCGAACACCAATTAGGACTGAGTGTTGATATTAATGCGGATACCGACAAATGTTCTTCTGAAAAAGTATATCAATGGTTAGACGAAAATGCATATAAATATGGGTTTGTAAAACGTTACCCGGAAGATAAAACGGATATAACAGGAATTAGTAATGAACCATGGCATTACCGTTATGTTGGAACGACTGTCGCTAAAATAATGAAAGAAGAAAATTTATGTTTGGAAGAATATTTAGAAAAATATAAATAAAAACAAAAGAAAATCCTAACTTTTTTTATAGTAGGATTGTTATATTATTTAGAAAACAGAGGGAGGCAAATTTGCGAATGGAATACAAAACTGATTCTTTGTTAGTACATCTAGCAAGAGCAGGAGATGAAGATGCGTGTGAAAAACTGGTCAAAAAATATTACTCAAGTATATATCAATATTGTTTGCTACATATCTATGATCCCTATGAGGCTGAGGATTTGACACAAGAAGTATTTACACGTTTCTTTTCCAATTTATATAGATATAAAGAATATGGAAAAGTTAAGAATTATCTTTATACAATTGCCGGAAATACAGTTAAAAATTATTACAAAAAGAAAAAAGATATTCCATCAGAGGAACTGCTAAAATCAGAGGACAGTAGTAAAAATCATGTAGAAGAGCTAGGAGTCCGATTAACTATTGAACAGGCAGTGAGAAAGTTACCGGAAGAAATTAGAGAAACGGCAGTTTTATATTTTTTTCAGGAATTGAAGCAAAGAGAAATTGCAGAATTACTTCATATCAAACTTTCTCTTGTAAAATATCGAATTGGAAGAGCAAAAGAACTTTTAATGAAAGAGTTGGAGGTGAAAAAAGATGAAGAATTATAAACAACAAATAAAGGAATATAAAGAGGAGATTGAAGAAAAGTATGTAAGGGCTGAAGCAGAGAACAAAACAGTAAAAGCATGTCAGAATATTTTGTCAGAGTCGGTTTTATCGAAACAATCGCATAGAACATCTTATTTTGAATTTTTGTATGAGCAGACAAAATTCATAAAAAAAAGATGGTGGATTTTACAAGGTTGTGTTCTTATGTGTCTATGGATATGGTTGAGTAATTATACGTCAGACATAAAAGATATGATGAGGATTATGGGAATATCTGCCACAATATTTGTGGTTCTGATTGTCCCGGAAATTTGGAAAAACAGAAGAAATGGTGCGATTGAGATTGAGCAGGCGTCTTATTACACACTGCGTCAGATTTGTACAGCAAGAATGTTAATGTTTGGAGTAGTGGATCTGGTGATCGTTATGGTGTTTTTGGCAATTACATATCAAACAACAATACTCTCGTTAAGTGATTTGGTGGTTAATTTTTTGCTTCCGGTAAATGTTTCATGTTGTATATGTTTTCGTGTATTGTACAGCAGATGGGAAAAATCAGAATATATAGCAGTGCTTTCTTGTCTGGTATGGGTTGGTTTATGGATGATGATTGTTGCAAATGATGTTATTTATCAGAAAATTGTAACTCCGGTATGGGTGGCTATGCTGATATTGACTTTTGTATATTTTATTTTTTGTGTTCAGAAGTCATTGCTATTTGATGAAAAAATTTTGGAGGATTACACGTATGAAATTAGAATTTAAAAATGTAACAAAACAATACGGAGAAGTAAATGCTGTTAATAAAGTGAATTGTGTTATGGAAAAAGGAATTTATGGACTGCTTGGAGTAAATGGAGCAGGAAAGACCACATTAATGCGTATGCTTTGTACGATTGTTCAACCATCAGAAGGACAAATATTATGGAATGGTAAAGATATATGGAAACTAGGAGGTGAATACCGAGAAGTTCTGGGATATTTACCACAGGATTTTGGATATTATCCAGATTTGACCGTATATGATTACATGATGTACATTTCTTCTATAAAAGGGTTAAAAATACCGTTTGCCAGAAAAAAAGTGAAACAATTATTAAATCAAGTAGGAATGGAAAAATTCAGTAAAAGAAAAATGAAGAATTTGTCTGGAGGAATGGTTAGACGTGTAGGAATAGCACAGGCGATGTTAAACGATCCGCAAATTCTTGTCCTGGACGAACCTACCGCTGGATTAGACCCGAATGAAAGAATACGTTTTCGTAATTTAATTAGTGAATTGTCGGAAGAACGTTTGGTGCTCTTGTCTACACATATTGTATCGGATATTGAGTACATTGCGAATAACATTATGTTAATGAAAGATGGAGAACTTTTTTATGCAGGTACTGCGGAAGATTTAGTATCTTCTATGAAAGAAAAGGTATGGCAATGTAATGTTTCGAGAAGTATGATAGACAAATATATGAATGAATATTTGGTTGGAAATATAAAAACAACAAAAACCGGAGCAGAGCTTAGAATTATTTCAATAGAAAAGCCAACAGAAGATGCTGTGGCTGTAGAAAAAAATCTGGAAGATGCATTTCTATTTTATTTTGGAGAAAAATCGGAGGAAAAACAAGATGCTTAAATTAGAATTAAAACGAATTTTTTCAAAGAAAATTAATGTATTTGCAATCGGATTGGCATTGATACTTGCTGTCATTTTTAGCGGATTTGCAGTTACAAGTAATCGCTATGTGGATGAGAATGGAAATGCTAGTACTGGAATTATGGCAACAAGAAAACTTACAGATAACAGACGAGCATGGAAAGGTACATTGACAGAAGATGAACTTGGAAAAGTTATAGAACAAAATAAAAATGCGATGACACAATCCTCAGAAGAAAATGCGATTTACGGAACGACATTACAACCGATAGATGATATTAGGGGTTTTATAATATCGGTATTAACACCGGATGCAGAATATGATGAAAGTGTTCTGAATCAAATTACAGAAGAAAATGTGCAAGAGTTCTATGACACTTATCATAAAAATATGGAAAAGATGGCAGAAGAATATGGAAAGACTTCTGTTCAGAAAAAATACTTGGAAAAGAAATATAATGAAATAAAATTACCAGTAGAATACGAATCTTATAGTTCATGGGATACTATGATTATGTATGTAGAAACGTATTCTATTATTCTGGCAATCATAGTTGGTTTTATTTGTGCTGGAATATTTGCAGATGATTTTCAGACAAAAGCAGATGCAGTATTTTTCTCTACAAAGTATGGACGTACAAAAGCTGTTAAAACAAAAATACTGGCAGGAATAGCTACGACAGTTATGATTTATTGTATGGGAATTATATTACTTAGTGTGATTTGTTTTGGAATTATGGGAACCAGTGGTATGAATACACCCTATCAAATGTATCAGGCATATAGTATTTACATTATGTCATATGGACAATACTATTTATTGACAGTTGTATGTGGATTTATAGCCAGTATGCTGGCGGCTGTAGTGTCTATGTTAATAGCGGCTAAAATGCATACAATTAGTGTCGCTGTTTGCATTCCGTTCTTTTTATATTGCTTATTGCCATTTATAGGACGGGCACTTTCTGGGTATACAACGCTTTTCAATTTGATACCAACAATTTTGACAAATGTACAGTCAAGTGTAAAAGTCCCACTTATTTATCAGATTGGGAATTGTGTATTTCGACAAATTCCGCTTGTAATGGTAATGTATACAGTGATGGCAATAGCCTTACTGCCTTTTATTTATAAGAGTTTTCGCAGATACGGAAATAAGTAAAAATTGTATTCATACTCATGAAAAACAAAGTAAGTAAAATATTTTCTGGAAAAATCAAAG
>JAUUNJ010000257.1 GCA_030844625.1 Roseburia sp.
AATTTATGCCGTGTTACGGGATAGTAAACCTTATGAACCTAAGAAGTTCTGTTAATGTCTGGTAGTAAGACTAGGATTTAAGCCTTCTGGTGGGGAGGCTTAGTTGTGATGCTCATTTTAAATTCTCGGACTTTATCACACCACTCATCAATTAATTGACGAAGTTCTTTTGTATCCACCTCACAACAAGTTTCATAGTATTCATCATCATCCTCTATTAACATATTATATATTTTTGTGTTTTTAAAATTTATCTCCGCACAACAAACATTTCCACTTATCTCTTTTGAAATGATTTCTCCTGACAATACCTTATCAAAATCTGATTTAATCCATTCTTCAAATGGTCTAACATCAGAGCACAAAAATGTATTAAGCGTTTCTGCATTTTTACAATTACATACTATACAAATATCTTTTTTCCCTTTTGCAAGTTCATATTCCACATATTTTCTTTCAATCATTATTACTCCTTTGGAAAAGCTGAAATTATTTTTCCATTATTATTTATATACATTTCAATTTCTAATCCATTATTTGATATACCAATATATGAATTTTTAGATCCAACTACAAACACTTTGTTATTATAAGCCTCATTAATTGAATCAATCACATCTTGAGGGCTCATTTCTTTAGAGAAAAACGTTGAATAACCCCCATTTCCAGATTTTGGAATACCATTAACCTCAACTTGTGCCTTATATACCCCTAAATCATTTATTAATACTTCTGTTCCATTAACAATATTTCCTGCAGTATCTTTAATACACTCATAATGATAACCTCCTGCTTTCCCTCTTCTAACATTTCCTTCAAAAATATGTTCTATAGTTGAGTCCATAAAGTTATCAGTATTTTTTAATTCTATTAGACTTGACTTCCCATAGCTGGTCTCATACTCCGCATTATGCACCAGCACTTCCATCTCACCAACATGATATGTATGCCAGTCTTCTACCTGGAAGTTGTATACCTTTACCTCTTCATTTTTTCCAAGCTGTTCCTTATAGATCTGCTCGACTTCAAGTATCTTACCATCTGCATCCAGCAGTGGGCTTCCTATACAAAGCTGACAGGCATTAACAAATCCTCTTCCTTCAACATAGTATGGATGATCCGGTGTCGATACGATTTCTTTTCCACCAACTATTATATGAACAAGTTCTCTGGTCTTTCGCACATATTTCTCAAGTACTTTTTTGCAACCGGTCTCCATTGTATCAGTATTTGTTGATAAGACAATATCACCGGGCTTTACATCCTCAATTCTTGCAAATCCTGTTTCTGTTACAATTACTGTTCCCGCAATAAAACATTTCATAGCGGAGCTCATACCACCGGTAAATGCTGCAATTGCTGTTATCCCTCTTTGGAAAAAATTATATATCTGATTACTATGGCATTCTTTATTTATCTGATATATCTTATTATTTTCCCCATCAATCTTATATCCGATCATTGAAACGATGTCAAAATCAAACATTGCCGTTGCAATTCCACCGGTTAATCTTCCTATACTGCCAGATACAATTCCAAAAGCAGATTCACATCCAATTATACAACCACACGCACTGCCAACTGCGCCAAGTGCACCTAATGCGCCTCCTGCTAAAGCCCCCTCCTTGATACCTTTAACAATATCGCCTCCCATAAAGGCACTGAATGCACCTCCAAGTGCGCCTCCAAGAAGTGCTCCCTGCAGTACTCCTTTGGCGATATTAAGTACCAATGGCACCAATGCTTCCGGTCCCAAAAGAACGCATACAACAACCGCTACTACTATTACCGCTGCGATTGCTGCTATCACCTCCCAGTGGTCACAACACCAGTCCGCTGCACTCTCAACGGTATCTACAACCTTTTCAATAAAATCCTTCTCACACTCCGGTTTTAAATAGGAATATTTTGTATAAAAATCCTCTTTTGCTTTATTGATTTCCTCTTTCGCCGCTTGATCCCGGTTTACCGTTACTGTAATAAAGTTGTCCACTTCTTTACTGAGTTTATTAAGATCATCTGCCTTCTCCTGCTCAGTCTGTGATGAAGATCGTATATTTTCAACAGCACTGTCAAGATTATAGGTACTGCTGTTTACCCCCTGTAATGTGGACTTTAACGCCCCTAACTGCATATCAAGATTATTCACAGAGGATACCATGGTATTGATTAAACTGCTTACACTGTTTAACTTGTCCTTATATAATGTGATTGTAGCCATTTATCATTCCCCATAAATTTTAATAAACATTCTGCTCATTCCATTACCATTTTATAACTAACATCTATGTAAATCTATAGTTCTTTTAATTCATAATTTCATTTTATATTATTATGCTATATAACAAAAGAAAAAATCGCTGTAATCCAATAAGCATAAAGGATACATCGATTTTTTCTTTTATCAACCGTCAAAGACGTGATTATAATACCAGTATTCCAAAAAATAAATGCTGCTTCTAGACAATATGTAATGACCTCCGCATTGTAGGTTCGTGGATTTACCTATATACTAAAGTTTGTCAACAACAATGGTAACAGGAATTACCGCATACAAAGGGAGGTCTCAATTAAATATATTTATTATTTTCAATCTCAAAGTTTACAATTGATAGCAATTCGTCAAAAGCCTCCTCTTCGTTTTCAGTCATCAATCTAATTCTATGTCTTCCTCGCTCATTATTAACATACACTTTCCATTTTCTCTCACATGTATCATAAAAACATCCTATTGTAAAATCAGCAAGAATTTCATCGCCGATCTCCAACTTCCACTTTCCCAATTTACATTGCAATTCTTCTTTAATTTTCATAAATTCTTTTTTATTCATCTGCATTACCTCAATTTATAATTCCTAATCGTTTCATAGTACTTCCGTTAAGTGGAGTAACATATTGCCCTGCTCCTCCAGACATATCTCCCCACGAAGCTGCTGTTCCTTTTAACCCATAAGTGGCATCAATATTACTTCCTACAGCATTTGCTGTATCCTCAATAAAATCATTATATGTATTTTGCAAATTTTTAAAATATGATGAATCAACATTCGCTATTCCTTCCCTGGATAAAATTGTATTCAAGCCATCTATATCTCCATTTTTTATTGCATCAATTTTATCAAAATACGTTGCATTATTAAAAGCTCCCGTATGATAAGCTGCTTCATTCTCTACATAAGGAATTGCTCTTTCACTATATGTGTATTTACCCGTTGGAGGAACATCTGCAAAATTAGAGCCTCCCATATATCCATATCTATCCCACGTATCAGGTAAACTATCTGTTCTGGAAATAGATTTGATTGTACTTTCATCAAAGCCTAATTTAGGTGGCCAATCATATATTACATTTCCCTTCGCATCAAAACCTTTTACATATTGAATATCACTTGGCACATTTATATCAGCTTTATAATTTGAACTTTCAAACAATTTTTGTAATTCACTTATCTTCTGGGCATCAGTCAAATCACTTCTCATACCAATATCGCTTATTGCTTTACTAAAATCAGCATAAGAGTTTATACCACTCTCAAGCGCATCTCCTACATTCCTTAAATCCCATACATCCTCATATCCAACTTTCTGGGATACTAGCAATGCATCTGCCAGCTCGGCACTTGTCAATCCTTCTCTGCTTCCATTCTCCAGAAAATCCAAATATCTTTTTGCATCCTCCGGTGACATCATATCGGCAAATGATTCGTATATTGTCTGGCTTTCCTTTAACAGCTTTTCTCCGGATGCCACTGCTTCGGCTGTCTCATCCGAATACCTGAACACTTTTCCCCCGTGCAGCCATGCTCCAGCCTCATCTGCATGCTTTGCCAGCACACCGGCACCATCTGTACTTCTCGCCACCACACTGACTTTATCTGCATTTTTGAACAGTGTTCCTATTTCATCCGAATACTTTAGTGCTCCTATTACCGGGATCAGACCGATAAGGTCAAGTGCAAGCATTCCGATCAGATCCCATCTTACCCTGTCTGTTTCTGCAAGGTTCTTTATATCTGCAATGATATCCCGGATGTCACAGGGCAGATCCAGATCAAAAATTCCAAGGACAATCTGCACACCCACTCCAAGTACTGTCACTTCATCTGTAAAATTACCCAGGACAACACATTCGGCACTCCGTATCAGATAATCTTCCGCTTTGTCCAGCATTTTTTTATACCAGACAGTCTCTATCTCATACAGTTCTGCCTCATAAGCCGACTGTTCCTGCTCGTGGGTATCCTTGGCATTCTGATAGCCGGTATTGATCCCCTCCAGTTTTTCGCGGTATTTATCCGGGGATAACCTCAGTTTTTCCGGCTGCAGCATGGCACATACAGCCTCAAATTTTTTCCCGTATTCTCCAAGCAGGCTGCAGTATCCTTCTATCTGTGCCGCATAGTTTGCATCCACTTTCCCTGCTTTTTCTACTATAGCATCAAACTTCTTTGTTGTCACATCATGTTTGTCAAACATATGTAAATGGTAACTGTTAATATCATTGATATAATCTCCGATTTCCAGTTCTTCCATAAAAAAATCTTCTACAAAGTCAAATACTTTCCACTGCTCTT
>JAUUNJ010000258.1 GCA_030844625.1 Roseburia sp.
AATTCAATAATCTTATAAGCTATTACCCTGAGATAAGAAATGCATTGATTTCAGAGATGAAACAGAACTATGTAAGAGGTTAATTATAATGAAAAAGGTTGGATTATGTGTATGCCAGGAAACAAAAAATTATGGAAGTCAGCTTCAAGTTTTGGCAACTGAAGTTGCAGTACAAAAACTGGGATACGAATATGAGATAATACGATATAAGAAAAAATATGATTTGAAGTTTGTAATAAAAAGTATTCCACGGCTCTTTGATCCGTTATTAATGAAGGGAAAGATTTCTTCTTATTTTTTGAATAAAAGAATAAAGAAATACCCGGATATTTATGAAAAATGTAAAGAGCGAAACAGAATATTTGATAAATTCGCAGAGAGATATTTTACAAATCTTTCGCCGATATATTATGGCTATGATGCATTAAAAGACGGCACTAAAGGATATGATACTTTTCTTGTAGGCAGTGATCAATTATGGCTGCCAAGTGGTCTGGCTACAGGGCTTTATAACTTGCAGTTTGCTCCAGATGAAAAACTTAAAATTGCATATGCAACTAGTTTTGGAGTTAGTAAGATTCCAATGCATCAGAAAAATAAAACTGAAAAATATTTAGATAGATTTCATTATTTGAGCTCACGCGAAAAAAGCGGCACTAATATTATTAAACAATTGACCGGAAGAGATGTGCCTGTAGTAGTGGACCCTACATTATTGTTGACACCCGAAGATTGGAAGAAAATAATTCCGTTCCATAGAGTGGTTGAGGAAAAGTATATATTCTGTTATTTCCTTGGAGATAATTCGGAGCATCGTAAAGCGGCAAAGGAACTTCAGCGTGCGACTAATTTGAAAATTGTAGCATTACCACTTCTGGATAATTTTGTTTTAGACGATTTGGAATTTGCTGATATCTGTTTGTTTGACGCTGCATCTGATGATTTTGTAAATCTAATACGCGGCGCGGAATATGTGTTAACAGATTCTTTCCATGGATCAGTGTTCTCAATCCTTAATGAAAAGTTATTCTGCACGTTTAATAGATTTAATAATGGAACAGGATCTCGAAATTCAAGAATAGACAGTTTGTGCCAACAATTGAATTTAGAGTCACGCAGATATGATGGAGATATATTTAAAGTTCAAACTCAAATTGATTATAACAAGGTTAATCATTTGAGAGAGGAGCGAAGAAAAGAATCTTTACAATATTTGACAACAGCACTAAAAGGAGAAATTACAATTGGGTAAATATTCTGATAAATCTTTAAAAGTAAGCAGAAAATATTTGTTACATGCAAAGTTTGAGGTGGCAGAAAGAATTTGGTTTTATTTAATACCTACAGCACAGGGAAGAGTTAAGTGGTTGCGAAAACACAAGAAATTAGCAATGCTTGGGGAACATGTTCACTGGCAGCCGCGAAAGTACCCTACAGATGGAAATATGTTAAAAGTTCACGATAATGTGGCTATTGCATCTAATGTTGAATTCACGATGCATGATATTATCCATTGGATTTTTGATGGAATGGAAGGGCATAGATGCTTTCAGGAGTTTGCCGATTGTATTGAAATAAATGAAAATGTGTTTATTGGTGCTGGAGCGCGAATTTTACCAGGAGTAAGTGTTGGACCTAACGCTATTGTTGCAGCTGGAGCTATCGTAAATAAAGATGTTTTACCAGGAACCGTAGTTGGGGGAGTTCCAGCAAGAGTGATTGGTTCATTTGAAGATCTAATGAAAAACAGAAAAATGTATAGTGATATGATACAGTCTGTTAAGGCAAATAATATAGATGTGGATGACTTTTTATGGAATGAATTTTCTAAGAACCACAAAATTGAGGCAGGGGAAAACGGTGAGGAACATTAAATCTTCTTTAGTAATACCACGACTATCAGTTGTGGAAAATATTACGTTTATACTATCGATACTGTTGCTGTTTATGCAACCGCTAAAAAATGCTATTTCTATCTTTTCATATATTGATGAATTTGCAGTTCTATTTTCGTTTATGGCATTTGCTTATACTGTAATTAGGAGGCGTTCCATAAGTACTATAGAAGGAAAGATAATTGCTTCCTTTTTGTTGTTTATCATAGTCGGTTTATTTGGCAATACTTTATCAAAGGTCGATAGAAGCACAGCGGCAATCCTAACAGATGTATTGAGCTATGGAAAATTCTTTATGATGATAATCGGTGGAGTGGCATTATTCGATTCCTTGAAAAATTCTAAGTGGATATTTTCTATTATTGTTAAATTAGTTAGATGCTTGGTTGTGGTGGGGCTAATACTTGCTATTTTGAATCAAATTATTGATCTTGGTATGAGAGATGATATAAGATACGGTATGTATTGTTTTTCGTACATCTATGATACCGCAGCTATTTTTAGCTGGTATTGTTACATGTTTATCCTTGTTCTTTCTATTGATCTCTTAAATGGAGTTAATCGAAAAAGAATTATATTTGTGCTATTAAACATGTGCCTTTGGCTATTTACCGGACGCAGTAGAGGATTCGCTTTTTGCGCTATTTACATTATGCTTGTCTTATTACTGCGTATGTATGAAATAAAACAAAAGCAATTAAAAATAAAAATAGGATATTTTGTTATGCTAGGCTTGCTTGGCGTTATAGTTGCATGGAACCAATTGGTTTTTTATTTTACTACAACAACAGAAGCGAGAAGTATATTATTGTACGTTGGTATTGATCTATTTAAAAAGTATTTTCCATTAGGTGCGGGTCTTGCAACCTTCGGTACAGCTGCCGCACAAAAATATTATTCGCCAGTATATGGAATATATGGATTGAGTAATCGACATGGCTTCACATTTGATAATCCACTGTATTTAACTGATAATTTTTGGCCTGCTGTTATTGGGGAAACCGGTTTGATTGGTTTGGTCGTTTTTCTTGTGACTTTGTATTTTGCCTTTAAATATCTATATAAAAAATGCAACCAAACCAATATGGCTAGGATGATTATTATTTTCTTTATAGTGACAATTCTCTCATCAAGCATTGCGACATCTATATTTGCACAAAATGCAACAGTTGCGGATATTTTTTATATATGCATGATACCAGCTATTTTGCGAAGGGAAAGAATCATTTATGGATAATAAACCAAGTATAAAAAAAAATTACATGTATAGTATGGCATATCAAGTGCTTATCATGGTGCTTCCGTTAATTACAGCACCCTATCTTTCACGTGTTGTTGGTGCCGAGGGAACTGGAATATATTCTTATACATATTCTATAGCACAATATTTTGTATACTTTGCCATGTTGGGAATATCCAATTATGGAAACAGGAGTATTGCTAAGGTAAGAGAAAATATAGGACAAAGAAACTATACCTTTTCTAGTATTTATCAGCTCCAGATTCTAACATCTTTAGTAGCAATTGTAATATACTTGTTATATTGTTTTGTTTTCGTTCACGAAAATAGAAACATTTCTTTATTACAAGGCTTTTTTGTGCTGTCGGCTATTTTTGATATAAGCTGGTTGTTTTGGGGAATGGAAAATTTCAAAGTCACGGTTACTAGACAGATGCTCGTTAAAATATGCTCTGCGATTTGCATCTTCCTGTTTGTTAAAAGTCCGTTAGACTTATGGAAGTACACGACTATATTAAGCTTTGGAGTGTTAATTAGCCAGATATATTTGTTTGCGAATGTTAAATCATATGTTTCTTTTTCAATTGTATCGATAAAAGATTCTTTATCCCATTTTAAAGCAGTTTTGATTTTATTTATTCCAATTATTGCAACGAGTGTTTATCGTGTTATGGATAAGGTAATGATTGGTGCGCTAAGCAATATGACCGAAGTTGGGTATTATGAAAATGCAGATAAGTTAATAACTACATGCTTGGGCGTTGTAGGATCATTGGGAGCAGTTATGTTGCCTAAAATGTCAAACTTAGTTGCTAATGGTGAAATAAGAAAACAGAAAGAATATTTGCTGAAATCAATTGAAGTCACGATGTTTATTGCTTTTGCTATATCCTTTGGCATTTATTCTATAGCTGATGTGTTTATTCCGTTTTTTTATGGTGATGCATTTTTACCTAGTGTTACCATTACGAAACTTCTGGCAGTTAGTGTGCCATTTATTTCTTGGGCAAATGTTGTCCGTATGCAATATTTAATTCCTAATGAAAAAGATAAAATATATGTCAGCTCTATTGTGATCGGCGCGGTTTCAAATGTCATAATTAACTATCTATTAATTCCTAGATATCGAGCAAACGGAGCGGCTATTGGTACTTTATGTGCAGAAGCTATAGTAATGTTGATACAAACGATTGCTTCCTCTAGGCAACTTGAAATAAAAAAGTTTGTTAGTCGAAGTATTCCTTTCCTAATTAATGGGATATTTATGCTTTTGATTGTAAGGTTTGTGTCGAGTGCAATGGGTAATACTATTATGGCGATGCTATTAGAAATAGCAATAGGTGCCTTTTGGTATTTGAGCTTTAGTGTTATCTATTTTTACCGTACTAAAAATGAATTGTTTTTATCAA
>JAUUNJ010000259.1 GCA_030844625.1 Roseburia sp.
ACAGTTTTCATTAAACGCCTCCTAAGCTCAAGATAACCATCAATGCACAAACAAATTGAAGTTGTTATTGTAAATCATTTTTTGATATTTCAATTGATGGATAGTGCTCTAAACTTGTTAAGTCAACATCTAATGGAGTAACGTATTCCATATAAAATTTTTCAGGATTTTTATCTTGCAATTTTTTAAGTTTATTCTTAATTTTTTCCTCCTCTGTAGAAACAAAAACCACTGATACTACTCCTACCTTTTCACTTGGATTCATTCTGCTATCTTCAACATTTCCACATAAAATCATTCTAACTGTATTCATAATAATCCTCCTCCACATATAACTCCTAATTTAACTTTGCATCAACTTAATTGCCTCATCAACAGATACACATGTAGCAAATCTCTTTGACCACATCATATCATTGTAATATTTATAGGTTTCTTCTCCAGACATATAGTCGTTATCAAACGTTGAATTTGCCCCTTGTGGAACAATTACTTTATATCCTCTTTCAAAAGCAGATTTCACAGTTGCATCTATACAGAAATTTGTCTGTAACCCAACTATCATTAATGTATTTTCATCTTTAACATAATCTGTAAAATCTTTATTTCCGAAACAACTATTGATATTTTTTGTAAATATCTTTTCACCTTCCCTTGGATGCACCTGTTCTGCAATCTCGAATTCTTCATCGCCGATTGAAAATCCCGTTCCTGGTCCATCATCATGTTGAAAATAGATAACCTCTATTTGATTATCTCTAGCTGCTTGTATAATTCTTGAAGTATTATCAATAAATTCATCAAAATTAAAAAGTCTGCTATCTGTTATTCCTTTTTGTATATCTATCACAAGCAGTTTCATTCGTTTCTCCTTTACACATAAAAATTCCGATTTTCTCAATTCTCCAAACTTGAAATTGTCAAACACTTTTTCTTTAATGCTATCTTTATTCGCATGCCAAATTTTTGAAACAACTATAGCTAAAACAGTGCTTATTCCTTACGCTGTCTGTATATTTTCTCTCTAATAAAAATTCTCAATTCAAAGAACAGCATAAATAGAGTAGCAACCAAAAATCCAATCATCAATATTTTATGGCAGATTACAAAATAAACAATATATGCTACGATAGCCACCAAGTATACAATCATCAAAATGTGCCACTTTTTAGCTGAACTATCAGTAATTATTTTCTTTTTTACGGCAACATCATCCTTAATCAACTCGTCCAAACTCAATCCAAATTCATCGCTAATCGCTATTAGATTAGCAATATCGGGAATACCTTTATTAGTTTCCCATTTTGTAATTGCTTGTCTTGATACATTTAGTCTTTCAGCAAGCTGCTCCTGTGAAAAACCTGCCTGCTTTCTGCATTCTTTGATTTTTTCTCCTAAATTCATTTTTGAGTCCTCCTTATTATTTGGTAAACTCATTATAACGATTTTCGAGTTTTTAACAAGAAACCGCCATTTACAATGCCTGCTACAATACGTAGCAGACATTGTGTACAATTACTTTACAAATGAACAAATGCGATTTTTCCTTTTTTCAAGCGTTAAATGCCGATTGTTCTATTTCTTCTTTTTCTGATCTGAAATACTTTTTTGCGTATTTTTTACTTCTTTCTCCAGCAACACAATTAACCATTTAATTTCTGGAACATTTTTCTGCATCTATTGCCTGTCCTACTCCTTCTCAGAGGAATATTGTCAAGTGTGTATGTCACGTTTTTATATATTCATCGTCATATACGGTGGAATGCATATAATTCCATCTTTTACAATTAAATTTCTTGGGTGGATAATATAACTTTCCCCTATTCGCTCCTTATATTTTTCTCTGAAATTATTTAATGAGGTTGTTTTGTATTGCTTTCCCGACTTCACTTCAATTGGAAACATTTTATATTTTAATCTGCTGTTATTTGAAATGATAAAATCAATTTCAATATCATTTCGATGCTTATTTTCATTATAGTGTGTATAAAAATATAACTTATGTCCGTTTGCTACCAGCATCTGGGCTATTGCATTTTCATAGAGCATCCCTTCATTGATCTGCAATTTACCTGCCAATATCTGTTTATACACTTCATCTTCGAGTAATTCATTCTCATCAAATGCGTGGCTTACCAAAAGCCCGGTATCTCCCATATAACACTTTACATAGCTTCTTGTTTCATTTAATGATAAACCCACATTCGGATCATTACACAAAAAACACTCATTAGATATCATAGAATCGGACAACCAAAAAAATGTTTCTTCATACTGGTCTGCATAACTACCATCTTGTAGTTTTTTGAATACAACTCTTTTTTCATGCTGTGACAGGAATCCCGGAATCTGATCATAGATTGCAAGAACTTTGCTCCTGTATCTCATATCTATCTTCATAATATCTTCCCGATACAATTTAAGAATGTCCCTTTTTTCTTTATCCGCTTCTGTAAAATCTTTTTTACTTTCAATAAATGCTACTACAGGCATAGGCATTCCACCAACAAGCATATACTGATGAAACAAAAGCATTGCCTGATTATGCATACTTCTTTCCAAAGGTTCTCTTTTTTCAAAACATTTTTTTATATATTCAACCAGCAAATCTTCTTCTAATGCTATTGCAAATTCTTCAAAATCCAATGGATACATATTGATATGTCTTTCTTCTGACGGTATGACGATGTTCTTTACATTTTCTCTGATAGATATCAATGAACCAGTTTCGATATAATCATATCTTCCATCTGCCACTAAATATTTTATTGCAGCTCTTGCCTGTGGAAACATCTGCACCTCATCAAAAATAATAAGAGAGTTTCTCTCTGTCAGTTTTGTTCCAAAATGTGTCTGTAATAACATAAAAAATGTATCCAGATCATTCAGATATTTCTCAAAATACCCCTCAACTTCCTTATCTTTTTTAGCAAAGTCAATCAGAAGAAAACTTTTGTATTCGTTTTTTCCAAATTCTTCGCAGATGGTAGACTTTCCAATACGTCTGGCACCTTCTATCAGTAAAGCTTTTTTCCCCTGACATTCTTTTTTCCATTCCAATAGTTTTTTATATATTTTTCTTTTTAATATCATGGTTCCTCCAGATTATACGCATATAGATTAGGTAAATATTTTATGATTATGCGCATATTGTAATTTATTTTTTGATTATACGCAAGTATTATAACCCTATCTTTTATGATTATACGCATATTATATACAGTCATATGTTCATGCTTTTCCTCATTTCAAATCATAAATCTTACCTAATTATATCGGAAAAAGCAGCTTATATTATATACTGTGTTATTTATTCTCTGGCATTTGTGACGTTATATTATATATAGCTCAGTGCAAGAGATACGATTATTAAAAATCTGATGAAGCAATTTGATTCGGACGGAGATTTATTGAATGCAAATGGTGTTCAGGTATGGTGTATTTCAAAGACTCTCTGTCCACGTATCTGGTGACATATAGGCCATGAGAAGCCTGCTCTAATCCTCGTTTTTTCACATATGCATACAACACTGACTTACTAATTCCATTATTTTCCTTACGATTATCTCATAAGGGCAAAAATAAGGGAAAATACATATCATTTCACTAATGAATGGGCTGGAAAGCCTGTAAAATAGGGAAAGTTAGAAAAATATTTCGGCAACTGGAAGTTGTTATTGTAAATCATTTTTTGATATTTCAATCGATGGATAGTGCTCTAAACTTGTTAAGTCAACATCTAATGGAGTAACGTATTCCATATAAAATCATTCTAACTGTATTCATAATAATCCTCCTCCACATATAACTTCCGATTGTTCTATTTCTTCTTTTTCTGATCTGAAATACTTTTTGCGTATTTTTACTTCTTTCTCCAGCAACACAATTAACCATTTAATTTCTGGAACATTTTTCTGCATCAATTGCAAGTACAAACATCAACGCATCTAATGCATTTTCCGGATCCTGTACATCAATAACATAAGTGTCAGTCATACGAAACAATTCTTTACTTATTTTTGCTATCTGATAACCGCTTTGGTCAAGAATACTATAATCCCATTCCATAATGGTTCCATCAATATGCCATCCATTGTAATCCATATTGTAATGTGGTGTCAGGAATGAGAATTCTTTGCTCAGGCATCCGATATAACTGCCGTTTTTATAAATTTCGAATTTAGGAAGGAAGGTAAGAACTTTCTGAACAACCATTCCTACTTCATTTCCATAAGCGTCATAAATTGCAAGTTTATGTCCCCAGGAAAACTGGCCTTTTACTACATACACAGTATTGCCGGCTTCATCATAAATATCATAGCTGTCAAACCATGAAAATAACCTTTGTTTAAACAATAACTTCATAACTTTTCACCACTCTCACTATCACATTCTCCACCAACCTTAGATTTACGTGTTTCCTTTGTAAACCCACTCGGATCGCTGTACATCACAGGATTGCTGTTACAGTATGCATACAGATTCAGTCCATCATTGTAGATGACATCTTCCTGTGTGAATCTCCC
>JAUUNJ010000260.1 GCA_030844625.1 Roseburia sp.
TAATATGTATAGAGGGGGGTACAAAATGAAAGAGAAACATAATGTGTCTGCATTTAAGAGAAGTAACTCAAAATTAAGTATGGTAAAAGTTCTTGTATCTATAATTGTTATAGGAATGATAACTATAAGTTTTCAGAATAGTTTTTTTGCAACAGAAGATGATTCATTAGATGAAAAGTCTATATATTTAATGGATAATTATGGTCTTGTGGAAAACCCGGGCGAAGAATATATCGAAAATCCTCAAAGGAGTCCTATAAAGCCTTTTAGTTCGTTGCCGGCTGTATATGGAAATACGGACAAGGCTGTGTATAATCAAGGTTCTTCACCTACTTGCTGGGCATTTGCAGGAACTTCATTATTCGAGTATACCGTTGATAAGACGAACAATGTTACAAATACATCTTTTTCAGTGGAGCATTTAGTTGAGAAAACGTCTATCATGGGTAATTGCGGTTTTACGGCAACATCTAAGCAAGGTGGTAATGCATCCATGTTTTCTGCTTATTTTGCGGCGGGATATGGTCCGGTGTCTGCAGAGGATTATCCATGGGGGAGTGCAACTGATTTGATTCAAGATTATGATTTTGGAAAATCTGAATATCGAGCTACAGATATTAGATATATTGCCAATGACCGTAATACGGACGGAACACTGAATAGTAATACAAGAGAAATTATTAAAGAATCTATATATAATAATGGTGCTGTATCCTGTTCTTTTTATATTGGCGATTATGGAAAGTATTTAGGTAATGATAAGGTTTCCTATTACGTATATGAAGATCCCAATAAGTCGAATAATCATGAAGTGCTTATAGTTGGATGGGATGATACATGGTCAAAGAAAAACTTCAGAACGGAACCGGAAGCAGATGGTGCATGGCTTGTCAGAAACAGTTGGGGATCGAACTGGGGAAATAAAGGATATTTTTGGATATCATATGAGGATCTTACGGTTAACCCTGATGTTACAATATGTGGCTATGAAAAGATGAATGATTCTCAAAAAGTATATAATCTGGATGAGTCAGGAAGAAGTAGTGATATAGGTTCTTCGGTCAAACAACAAGGGTTTATAAATGTATTTGATATCGAAAATAATGAAAAAATAACAGGGGTTACCTTTTTTGAATCATCAACGACTGCTATTTGCCAATTATTTTATGTTCCAATAAATAGTGATGGAACTCCAGATGTTTCCCGAAAAATTGCTATTAGTGATGAAGAAAGCATAACGTATTCAGGATATCATACAATTTCAGTAACTCAAAATTTAGAATTGGATAACGGCAGCAAATGTGGGATTATGGTTTATGTCAAAAACAGCAATGGGACAAGTATAGGATTTGAAAGGAGTACGAATAAAACTCTTGCAACACTAAATGAAGGAGAAAGTTTCTTTTGTAACAGTTCGGGAACTATCACAGATATGATAAGTTATAATAATTCTAATTGGGGAAACTTTTCAATTAAACTTATAACAGAAAACATTAGCACTCCTATATCAAATTGTACAGTGTCTGATATTGATGCACATACATATACTGGTGCAGCTATCACAGCAAAACCAACAATTACATATAACGGAACAAAATTGAAAGAAGGAACCGACTATACACTGTCATATAGAAACAATATAAATGTAGGGACTGCATCTGTTACAATTAAAGGACTAGGAAATTATACCGGAGCATATACAGTAGATTTTACTATAAATCAGGCATCAATATCTGTATGTACAGTATCAGATATTGATGTCCAGTGCTATACAGGTTCAGTAATAGATCCGCCTGTTATTGTGAAATATAATTCGACAATGTTGAAAAAAGGTGTTGATTACGGAGTTGCCCATGTGAGCTGTACTGATGTAGGAAAGGCTACAATTGTTTTAGTCGGATTGGGTAATTTTACGGGAACGAAAACAATCAATTTTACAATTTCAAATGATTTGGCATATGCTTCCATTGATAATGTATATGATCACGTTTATACCGGTTTGTCACCTTACGCTGATCCTATTGTGTCAATGGGAGAAAGAACACTGGTTAGAAATGAGGATTTTTACACGGTTACTCTTCCGTATCGATATACCGGAGTAGGAACGTATACTCTTATAATTTTTGGATTAAATGATTATACTGGTGAGCAAAGCATTACATATGAGATTACTCCTGCTGATATTTCTGATACATATGTATATGGTAATGGAGAGACATATACAGGTTCGGAACTGGAACATAAACCCACGATAAAATATAATGACATTACATTAATTGAAGGTACTGATTATACGATTTCTTGTTCAAACAATGTAAATGTGGGAAAAGGCATTATGAAAATAACAGGTATTCATAATTTTACAGGTATAAGATATGTAAGCTTTACGATTAGAGCAGCCAATATAACAAATGCTGCAATATCTAATATTGACAAACAGACGTATACAGGTTCCGCAATAACACCAAAACCGGTCATTACATTTAACAATATTATTTTAGAAGAGGGAAAGGATTATACTTTATCTTATTCAAATAATATAGAGATTGGAACAGCAACCATAACGATTACAGGCATTGGGAATTTTACCGGCACCGCAAGTAGAATTTTTACAATTCAGTAGTTTTGACATATTAATTTTTATAAAGGCAGATAACTATATCTGGTTATCTGCCTTTAGCTATGCAATTCAGGCTGTTGAAAACAACACGCAGAGACCATATGTTTAAAGTGGGGTTATAAATATTGAAAAGATTTGTGATAATGGTTATTATTAGAGTGGAAACAAATAGGGATAGTATGAAAGGAGTACATAATGAAAAGAATAAAAAGTATTTGCGCAATAGTCATTTGTTACGTGTTATGCTTTACAACAGTTGTTTGGGCGGCAGTTCCTGCGTGGACCAATGTAAATGGTGTGTTTTATAACGACAAGGGAGAGGTGATTAAAGGAGCCATTGCAAAGGGAATTGATGTAAGCCATCATCAGGGTGAAATTGACTGGACTAAGATCAAACAGACGGATATTGAATTTGCAATTATCAGATGTGGTTATGGTAATGATGATACCAGTCAGGATGACAAATATTTCGTACAGAATATTCAGGGCTGTGAACAGAACCAAATTCCATATGGAATATATCTTTTTTCTTATGCAACGGATACTCAGATGGCGAAAAGCGAGGCAGATCATGTGTTAAGATTAATAAAAGAGACAAATGCGAATCCAACCTTACCGATATATTATGATATAGAGGATAAATCTCAAAATAATTTATCAAATACGTTGTTAGGAGATATTGCAGAAACATTTTGCAATCAAATGATAAATTCAGGATATAAAGTGGGTATTTATTCTAATCTGAATTGGTGGAATAATAAACTGACAGATAAGCGATTTGATAACTGGGATAAATGGGTTGCTCAGTATAATTCATCCTGTGATTATACAAACAAATATAATATATGGCAATTTACCGAGACAGGTACAGTTGCCGGAATCACAGGAATTGCCGATGTTAATATTCTGCTCTCAAAAGAATGCAGCGTAACTGGTCACATATATTCTCTGCAATCCATAAATAGAAAAGCAACTACGGCACAGTCAGGAAGCGCCACATATAAATGTAACATATGCGGAAATAGCAAAATAGAAGCGATTTCTAATATTAAGAGCGTTACATTGAGCAAGACAGGTTATACATATAGCGGCAAGGCGAATAAACCGTCAGTTACAGTGAAAGACAGTAAGGGAGCAATAATTTCGTCATCAAATTATACGGTAGTTTACAGTAATAATAAAAAGCCGGGACAGGCGAACATAAAAATTACTTTTAAGGGAGTATATGAAGGAACAATTTCTACCACTTTTGTTATAAAGCCGGCAAAGGTCAGCTTATCTAAGGCAGTGAATCAAAGCGGAAGAAAGATAAAAATCACATGGAAGAAAGCGGTTGGAGCATCAGGATATGAGATTTCATATGCAAAGAGCAAGTCTTTCAAAAAAGGCAAAAAAACAGTAACGGCAAAATCATCGGCAAAGACAAAAACAATAACAAAATTGACACGAAAGAAGACATATTATATCCGGGTCAGAGCCTATAAAACAGTTAACAAGAAAAAAATATATGGTGTGTGGAGCAGTAAAAAACGTGTAAAAGTAACAAAATAGACAGAACATTGTTACAAAAGCAAAGTCTGATGTTATTTGACAAAACTATACATATAATTTACTATAAAACAGCAAATAAAAGAGAGAACGAAGCGAGAAATCAGAACGATTTTTGTTTCGTTCTTTTTTGGTATAGGGGCAATTTAAGAAAATCTTAAGAAAATAATAAAATAAAAACTATTGACATATTGTACTAATACAATTACAATACAATTGTACTAATTGATATAGTACAATTAATGCGAGGCGCAGTATAACCGAAATTGAAATGCTGGCACGGTAATATTGGCACGTAAAATAATATAGGGAGAGAAAAATGTTAGAAATAAGAAACT
>JAUUNJ010000261.1 GCA_030844625.1 Roseburia sp.
TCCAAAAATACCTACTTTAAGTTTTCCTTTATTGTGGATAAAATATACCAAAAATAATATTATGGCATAGAATGCAATACCCAATTTGTTACTAGCAGCTCCTCCTAGCAAACTTGGCCAACTTACTAGATAAAACCCTCTAAATTCAATTAAAAAGAATAGTAAAAATAGAAAAAGATATTTATTAAATTTCAATGTTTTTTCTCCCTGAAATACGTACCATCCAATATTTTTTTCAATCGATATATCTTTTTACATAAAAAGTAGGATATATCAGATATTTTTAAAGAAAGTGTAGAGGCCCCTCTATATTCTCTGTAATAATATTTTTTTGATACACGGCCAATTTTCTCTGACTCAGGATTATGCGCTCCTCTATGATAATGATAAATTGTCCATTCAGGATAGAAATAAGTAATATATCCCTTATTCCTCATTCTTTCACTTAAAATCATTTCTTCACAATAAAGAAAAATATTTTCATCAAATCCTGATACTGCTTCAAAAGCTTTTCTAGAAACAAACATAAAGCTACCACTAACCCATCCAGTCTCACCCTCAGGAGCAGTATAGTCAATATCTATCCATTTATGTATCTTACTATCAAACCACTGTCTATTGTAATCCTGAAGTATCATTTCTTCTACAAAATTCATCCGCTTACGAGGGCTTTGAATATCTCCTTGAGGAGTGAGAATTTTAGGACCAACTATACCTACTGGATTATCACTCGTTTCAATGATAGTTTTACATTCTTCCAACCGTAAGCCATTAGGAAACTCTAAATCATTGTTTGAAAAAATTAGATAGGGTGTATCAAAGTTCTGAATTGCAAATTTGGCACCTAAATTATTTCCTTTAGAGTATCCACCATTTTCATTGGAATCAATTATATAAATAGTCCTTTGTGATACTTCAAAAGAATAAACTTTTTTCCCATTAAAAGTAGAGGAAGTAAATTCAACTTTAGAATCTTGTAAGAATTGCTTTCCTAATTCTTCCGCACTGTTGTCTACGATAATATAATGAACATCATTCCCTACATATATATCAATAAACTTTTTTATATAATCTACTGTATCACTCATTGATTTGTAATCAGTAATAATTAATGAGTACATAGAATCTCCTTATGTTTTACTTCGCCAGTTTCTGATAGATTGTTCGTAACTTTCTAGCACTATCCTCTATATCAAATCCAGCTTCTTTTATTTTTTCTGCAGAACCATATGGAAGGCGTTCAAAGCTCATAGAGGTGATAAAATCTAGCCATTTTTCAACACCGTCAGATAATGATAATCTATAAAAGTTTGAATTAACCGATGCTGACTCTGGAACTGCAGAACTCACCACACAAGGCAGTCCAGATGCTTGTGCTTCAATATTCACGATTCCAAATCCTTCATAGAGAGAAGGTAACAAAAAAACATCCATTGCTTGTAAATATTGTGCCGGTTGTTCCTGTTTTCCAAGTAATAAAACCCTTCCTGATTTTATTTCTTCATCTAGCTTCTTTTCTATACTAGCTCGTTCTTCACCATCACCAATCCATATAAAATAAAAATTAGGTGCCTTTGAAAAAAGAGTTTGTATTAGGCTAACCATAAACTCAGGATTTTTTTCATATGACATCCTTCCGATAGTACCTAAAACAATAGCCTCCATCGGAATATTTAGATTTTCTCGTACCTTTTGCCTTAACTCTTCATTATATAAAAAGTCATTGATTACAATACCGTTTTTTATAATCGCCACATCAGACAAATCAGTATCGCCATACAAATAATTTGCTGCTTCTAGTGAGCAGGCCAACTTATAATCAACAAAAAAATTAACTATCTTTTTTGCCGATAACATTTTTAATCTGCCAATAAATCCCTTACCACGACTAGATGAAGTAGTGTGAGCATGAAGCACTATTTTAGCACCTGAAATCTTTGACAAAATTATATTAAACAACCCCTCGATTGCATCATCTACGTTAATATGAACAATATCGTACTTTTCATTTTTTAAAATAGAGTAGATACTTCTTAGCCTTTTTATTTTACTTGATGCTTCCTTGACGTGTTGAACATATCCTCCGTTTTCTTCAATGATTCGATGAAAACTAGGGTTCTTCAATTTTCCAATAGCTAAAAAGTCAACTTGAAAGGCATCTGTTAAAGGACGAGTCAAGTTATAGGCTATTACAGACCTACCTCCTGCTCCGAAATTGTCTGCCCCCATTTGTAAAATTTTAGTTTTCATCTATTTACTCCAATAACTACACTGTAAAGTTATAATTCAAATTGAGACTTTTCTGGATAACGTTCGGACAATATCTTAGAAAATTTCTTTAAATCATCTTCAGTCATCGCCATATCATCATTAACACAAAGTAATTTTGTTCGTTTTTTTAATAATAATTTAGGAAGTTCTTCAATAGCTGTAATTGGGATTGATTTCCCAAAATCCTTACTAGATGGTATAAAATCATTACTTTCAATTTGCCAGTAACACAATAGATAATGATTAATATCCGTATTATAGTCTCTAAATTTGTTTTTGGATGTTTGAATAAAAACATCTTCCTCTAAATTCCATAAATGAGCTAGAGTACTTTTTTTAATCGGAACTGGGATATGCTGATTATAGTATCCAGTTACCTTCCACGGAAGTAATAAGATATTTTTTAACATCAATTGACCATATTTAATATTAAAAAACTTAAATGGTGACTGTCTCAAGGCCTTTTTATTTGGAAAATGTCTATAAAGAACAAGTACATCATTAAAATAAATTTTTGAAAAAGAAGACCATGGAACTAAGGCTTCATAAACAGCTAATAACTTCGGTTTTTCGTTGACAAAAAAATCACTATATTTAACATCTTGGATTAGGTACATATCATCATTAAACAAAACAAAATTTTCAGATAAACCATCTATCCGATGTATATTCATCTCAATTGCAGAAGAATTAAATGTTGGAAGATATTCCTCTGGAATAAATTCTTCATGTCTAACCCATTTAAGTTTAGGATGATTTACATTTAACCATTTCGGTCTTTGACCGTTAGTAATAAGATAAATATTATTTACCCACGGTGCATGCCTCTCTACCATTCGAAACCAATAATTGAATGTTCCATAGTCACGATAACGATGCAAATTATCTTCATCATTATCGATTTGCTCAATGTAAGGTGTGTATTTATTTTTTTCTCTAATGAATTCCGGATCGTTTCCATCAACCCAAAGTACAACGAAATCAATTTTTTTTTCCATATTAAATTACCTATAAAATATTTTTCCAAGCCAAGTTACTCAAATTAAGCCAACGTTTTGTATCCCATTATCAGATTTAAATATTTTAGACTTCATAACGTAAAACTCTGAATAAAGAATGCAAATTAAACTCCTAAATCATATCAGAAAATGTTTTGAATACTGAAGGCTAGTTTTAATACTTTAAGTCTAAACAGTATATATTTTAACTTATTTGGTTGGCCTTTCATTTGAGAAAGAGCAACACCATGCTTAAGTAATTCTTGTTTCACTTGATTAGTAATGTCTATATATTTTTTATCTAATTTAGATTTATATAAACTTGCCAAGATATGAATCAAGCCATTCACATAATATAGCTGTGAAATTTGTAATTCTTCTTGATTTAATCGTGAACGAACAAAATCAGAATAGAAAATATCTTTATAAAATTCAAACATATCACTAAACTTCTGCTCATTCCAAGACTGTGTAATGGAATCAGGATTATCAATTAAATAGTGATAATACTTTTGATTGGTAGCAAAGACATTCTCAGCTGAAAGAAAAAGCTTGTAATTCGTTCCCAAGTCTTCATAATATTTTCCTTTTGGAAAAGAAATATTATTATCAATAAATAGAGACTTTTTATATATTTTGTCGTTGGCAAAACCTGTGATATAACTATGCTTGAGCATTTGGACAAAAGCATCTTTACCTTCAAACACTTGAGTCACTTCTGGTTCTGAAACTATAGCATCTTCTTCACCCTTCACAAATTCACGATTAAAAGAAATAATATCAAACTTCTGGGATTCAAGGACTTCCGCTAATGCCATAAAGGCATCTGGTTCAAGCCAATCATCTGAGTCAGGAAAATAAACATATTCTCCTTTGGCCTGAGAAATACCCGTATTCCGAGCTTCCGAAAGCCCGCCATTCTCCTTATGAATAACTGATATAAAGTCATACACTTTCACATAGTCATCACAAATTTGAGGCGAACGATCAGTACTTCCGTCATCAACAAGTAAAATATCATAATTATGCCACCCTTGGACAAGTACGCTTTCTACGCAACGTTTTAAATACTTTTCGACATTATAAACTGGAATGACAACAGTTAAAAGTGGTTTCATGGATTCTTCACCTAAATTTTTATTTTATGTTAAATCTTCCCCACCCTTATTCAACCAGGTAACAGCATTAAAATAGCGGTGGTAAGTTTTTAAATCAATTCCAACATGTCCTTGCT
>JAUUNJ010000262.1 GCA_030844625.1 Roseburia sp.
TCTTCCAGTAATATATCCTTTATTTCCTGTATCACCGGATATTCCGGCACTGTAACATCTTCCATTACATTATAGAGAAGAGATGCCATTTTGTATAAGTCCTGATCCAGAATCGCTTTTGCCATCCCTTCTATATCGGGATGTTCTGTAATTTCGTCTGGTCTGATATGTCCATAAACATATGCCGTCGATACCGACACCGGCGGTTTTGCAATAATTACATGACATTCCGGTGCTTTCGGCAACGGCATCAGAATATCCCCTATTCCTTTTGCAACAGCAGTCCCTCCAAGTATGCAGTAAGGTACATCCGCACCCAGCTTTACTCCACGTTCCATAAGTTCTTTTTTATCTAATTTCAGATTGAACATGGCATTAATCCCCTTTAAAGTTGCTGCACAGTCTGCGCTCCCCCCTGCCATACCTCCTGCAATCGGAATTCTTTTGTTTATGTGTATGTTTATTCCCTGACGAATCCTAAATTCTTCCAACAGTATTTTCGCCGCCATGTAAGCCAGATTATCTTTCCCGTTAGACAGAGTCATTTTATCCGTCTCAACCTTTATCTCTCCCGGCTTATCTGTTTTCGATATAATAATGTCATCATAAACCCCGACTGTCTGCATAATCATCGCAAGATCATGATAACCATCCGCTCTTTTTCTGATTACATCTAATCCCAGATTTATTTTCCCATAAGCCTTTAACTGTATTCTCTCCATTTGTTCCTCCAATATGTGTCCTGCAAAATTCCTGATTCATCTCATTATTATAGCATATCCTGATTATATGAAAAAATACCTTTTGGTTAAGTATACTTTTTTTGCCAGCTATTGGCAAGATTTTACCAGCAGCAATCTGTCTCCTTTTTTGATCTGTTGGGAGGTCAGATCGTTTACTTTCATTATTTTTTCTATGGTTGTATAATTTTCTTTTGCCAGCTTCCACAGAGTATCTCCTGACTGTACCACATAACCTTTGAGAATCGGTGCAGCATTCATCGCCTCAATGTCAATTGGTTCCTCATTAATCTGAGTGATGAATGGTCTCTTTTCTTCTTTGAATACAATTGCCTCCAATGCAATTACCGCCTTAATCTCCACCTCCTCCGTGCTTAGCATATTAGAATTTACCTGCTCAACTCTCCAGTTAATATAATATTTATCATCTAAAGTAATTCCATCTGCATCTATCCTGTGTTCAAAATCCGTTTCCTTCCATTCACAACATACAGGATGGGTATCATCAGAAGAAATATACATGATATTTGCGCGAATTTTTCCTATGGCCTTTAATCCATTATCACTGACCAGAATATTTTCTATTTTTACCTCTGCCCCGCTGTTACATATCTGGAGAATACTGCCTTTGCTCTGATCTATATTTAACTTTACGGTGCTCTTTGTTCTGGATGCATTTTTTACCAAAAGTTTTTCATATACTTTTTCTTCCATAACAGGAATAAGATTTACATTTGGTGAGTATACATCCTCCAGCACCTCCATCTGTCTTTCTTCGTATATTTTAATATTAAGCTTTAACAGCGCATTAATATCAAGTATTCTTGTCTCATTATCCTGATTCATCTGGGGCTCCACGTTTACATTGTGAAGATCAACATCGATGTAAGATACCATGCCTTCCATGGCTTCACTCATTTCAATGGTTCCGCCAAAGTTGAGGGTAGTCTCAATCCATTGATGAGGTATACCTTCCTCTTCCGGCACATACATGATAAACAGATAAAGTTCTCCTCCTATATGTATCATTCCATCCATCATTTTTGTATTAACACTTTTAATTCTCACATCTTTCCATACAATTCTGTCTATTGCCGGCTTATTAGATGATACTGAAACCTGTTCACTAATTCTAAAGGTATCTGTTTTGTCCGCAATCATTGACAGACCGTCAATCTGGTAATATCTGGTCATTACATTTTCTTTGTCCATTGCAGTCACCGCTTCCAGATCTTCCATTTTTTCAACGGTTATGTATGCCATCATCTGCACTTTATATATGTAGTTTCTGGAATCCACCAATTTGACTGAGGAAGATATTACCACCAATCTTACATCTACATTGCTGTCCTCTTCCAATCCCGGCACCTTTATTGTTTCTTCAAAAGGAATCTCCCCCTCAATCCCATGAATCATTCCATTGTCATTTGTGTAATACAATATGCCATAGGATATGGTTCCATTCATAACAATCTGATTATTCCTGACTGAAACATTATCTGTAGTAACTGTTTCCCTGTGATTTATAATATTGTTTATCTCAGGATTTGCTTCTGACACCCTTTCTTCATGATTTACATGCATCGATACTGCTTCGTTTTTTATAATTTTATTCATATGAATATTACTTTTTATTAATTCCATACTTTCCCCCTGACATTCTTTCTCTTTTTATATTGAATTCTATGTGCTCTCCCCCGGAAATTATTCGCTGAATACAACATTTTTATTTGTATATTCAATTTTTATGACGATATATGGATAAGA
This sequence comes from Roseburia sp., assembly GCA_030844625.1. Taxonomy (GTDB): domain Bacteria; phylum Bacillota; class Clostridia; order Lachnospirales; family Lachnospiraceae; genus Eubacterium_G. The sequence continues at coordinate 2,508 of JAUUNJ010000262.1, forward strand.
ATCAATCTCAGTATTGCTATATTCCTCCGGACCTTTAAACTCAGTCTTAACACAAATTGAGTTTTTTGTTTCATACAAACTTTTTACTCTTATGCTATATCCCTCGTATTTCTGTTTTCCATACCCTACAATGATATAAGTATATTCATTATCCGAATAAGTAACTTTAAAGGGAGTTTCCTTTCTTTCCTCTACAATCTGACTGACTTCCGAAGGAATTTCACTTTCTGCCACTACCGTAAAATCCACATCATTTGTCTTCTTTTTACTGACCTTTTCAATTCCACAGGCAGTTACTGCCAGTAGGGCTGCAATCACTATCGTCATCAGAACAATTTTATTTTTTTCCATAAAAAACACCATAATATATTCTTATTAAAATATATTATGGTGTAAATTATTTATTCTGAAATATTGTCAAAACCCTTACAGCATGGAATTAACCATGTTAATCATGTATTCTCCCAATGCTTTTTCTTTTGCAGCTGCATCATCGAAATCACTGCCCTTAATTCCGTAATAGAATTTGAGTTTCGGTTCTGTTCCTGAAGGTCTTACACAAACCCATGCGCCACCTTCTAAATCATAGTAAAGTACATTGGACTTCGGAAGTCCTGTTGCCGTAACTTCTCCTGTTTCCATGTTCCTGATTGTATCTAACTTGTAATCTCTGGCTGAAAGAACTTTGTATCCTGCAATCTCTGCAGGAACATCTGCTCTTAATTTTTCAATGGTATTCTGAATCTTTTCGATTCCTTCCTTACCCTTTAAGGTAATCGCCTGAACACCATCCATCCAGTAACCATATCTCTCGTACATTTCTTTCATTTTATCCCAAAGAGACATACCCTGTGTCTTATAATATGCAACCGCCTCACAAAGTGCCATTGTTGCCACAACGGCATCCTTGTCCCTTGCATGTGTTCCAATAAGACATCCGTAACTTTCTTCAAAGCCGAAGCAGTAATGACCCTTGCCTGTAGTTTCAAATCCAAGAATCTTCTCACCGATATATTTAAAACCTGTCAGAACCTCAATAAGTTCTACATTATAATAAGCAGCAATGTCATTCGCAAGATTTGTTGTAACAATTGTTTTAATCAATGCGCCATCTTCCGGAAGAGCTCCTGCTTCCTTCATCTGACTGATTTCATATTCTGCAAGAAGGCATCCCGACATGTTACCTGTAAGAACATGGTATTCACCCGGTTTATCGCCCTTAACATATACACCCAGTCTGTCTGCATCAGGGTCTGTAGCAAGAAGAATGTCTGCGCCCACTTCATCACCCAATTTAACAGCCAATTCAAATGCTTCTTCTGATTCCGGGTTAGGATAACTTACTGTTGGGAATGCTCCATCCGGAAGTTCCTGTTCTTTTACAACATAAACATTCTCAAATCCAAGTTCTTTTAACACTCTTCTGACAGGAACATTTCCTGTTCCGTGAAGTGGTGTATAAACAATTTTAATGTCTTTTTGAACTGCATCAATAGAATCCTGATGCTTTACCTGCGTCTTTAATGCTGCAATGTATTTATCGTCAATATCAGCGCCAATCTGAACATAAAGACCCTTGCTTACAGCTTCTTCCTTATCCATTGTCTTTGCATCTGCACAATTCGTAATTGCCTTAACAGCATCCATAATATTCACATCATGAGGTGGTGTAATCTGTGCACCGTCTTCCCAGTATACCTTGTATCCATTATATTCTGCCGGATTGTGGCTTGCTGTAACGTTAATTCCTGCAATACAGTTAAGTTCTCTGACCGCAAAGGAAAGCTCCGGTGTAGGTCTTAATGACTCAAACACATATGCCTTAATTCCATTAGCATTTAAGCACAGTGCCGCTTCATCAGCGAACTCCGGTGACATATGCCTTGAATCGTATGCAATGGCAACACCTCTGTCCTGTCCATCCATGCTAATAATGTAATTAGCCAATCCCTT
>JAUUNJ010000263.1 GCA_030844625.1 Roseburia sp.
GTTTCTGCCAGAGAATTATCCGTATATGAAATAAAAGAAATCCGGCAGAACATACCGGATGAGCTGGAAATTGAAACTTTTGTACATGGAGCAATGTGCATTTCCTATTCGGGACGTTGTCTTTTAAGCAGTTTTATGGCGGGAAGAGATGCAAATAAGGGAGCGTGCACGCATCCGTGTCGATGGAAATATGCAGTTGTTGAGGAATCAAGACCGGGACAGTATATGCCGGTAGAAGAGAATGAAAGAGGAACTTATATCTTCAATTCAAAGGATTTATGTATGATCGACCATATCCCCGAACTGGTTGATGCCGGAATAGACAGCTTTAAGATTGAGGGGAGAATGAAAACTGCTCTATACGTTGCTACTGTGGCAAGAACTTATAGAATGGCAATTGATGATTATTTTGAAGACCCGGCAAAATATCAGGCAAATATTCCTAAATATAAAACATTAATTTCCCAGTGCACTTACAGACAGTACACTACAGGATTTTTCTTTGGAAAGCCGGATGAAAACACGCAGATATATGATAATAATGTGTATGAAAGGGATTATGTTTACCTGGGAATTGTGGGAGAAAATCCAAAACCGAATGTTTATGTGATAGAACAAAAAAATAAATTTTCGGTAGGAGAAACAATAGAAGTGATGAAACCTGATGGCAGAGACATAGAGGTGAAAGTAAAATCTATTTGTGATGAAGAGGGGAATGAAATGGCAAGCTGCCCGCATCCAAAACAGAAAATATTTATTGATCTTGGAATGGAACTGGAGGCAGGAGATATTTTAAGAATGAAGAGCGAGGAATAGAGAGAAAAGGCTGTAGAAATACAGCCTTTTTTGTTTAGCGGGTTACTTTTTCCTGTTCACTGTTTGCTATGAACTAATTTTTATGGGTACATGCACCAGAAATAAGAGCAAAGCATAAAATAGATTAAGTATGTCGCGAGGTGCGTGCATTGAAAACTTTTCTTGAACCCCTTACTCCTGAAGAAGAAAAAGTATGGATAGACAGACTGGCAAAAGGGGACAAAGAAGCAAAAGACATACTGATTGAAAGAAATTTGCGCCTTGTGGCGCACATTGCCAAAAAGTATTATGGCGAAAACCGTGATATAGATGATTTGCTTTCCATAGGTATAATAGGTCTGATAAAAGCAGTTAATACTTATAATCCCACAAAGGGGAACAGGCTTGTTACCTATGCATCCAAGTGCATTGAAAATGAGTTGTTAATGATGCTTAGGGGAGAAAAGAAAAAAAATAGAGAAGTGTCATTAAATGAACCAATCGGTACAGACAAAGAAGGAAATACAATCAGCCTCATTGACGTGATGGAAAATAATGAAATAGATGCGCTGAAACAAATGGAAAATGCAGAGGATATAGTGAGAGTGAGAGAATATGTAAATCAGGTACTGACACCAAGAGAAAAGGAAATAATTATATGGCGGTATGGACTTGATGGAAAGGAACCTTTAACACAAAAGAAAGTAGGAACAACCATGGGAATATCAAGAAGTTATGTGAGCAGGATAGAGAAAAAAGCCCTGGAAAAGTTAAAAAAAGCTTTTGACAACACAAACAAAAAGTGATATAAAATATTTACAAACAATAAGAGACCAAGGAGAAACGGGGAATGGTATGTAAAATTAACTGTGCTGCCATCATCGGCATAGAAGTTCAGCCGGTAATGGTAGAGACGGATGTTTGTAATGGATTACCGGCATTTGATATGGTAGGGTTATTGGCATCAGATATCAAAGAGTCAAGAGAAAGGGTACGGACGGCAATAAAAAATTCAGGATTCTTACTTCCGCCCAAACGAATTACCATTAATTTTTCACCGGCTAATATACGAAAGACAGGTACATATTTTGATTTACCCATTGCAGTATCCATCTTGCAGGCATTGGGAGTTATACAGTGTAATCTGGCAGATAAAATGTTTATTGGAGAGTTAAGTCTCAATGGAGATGTTGTATCGGTAAATGGTGTTCTTCCCATAGTTCTTTGCGCTATGGAAGAGAACATACATCAGTGTTTTGTCCCGGTAAAAAATGTAGGGGAGTGCGATTTTTTAGAAAATATTCAGGTTATAGGAATAGAAAATCTAAATCAACTGGTAATGTTATTACATGGACAGGCATTCGATCCGGGGATGGATCAGAGCGGGAGTTGCAAGGAAGATATAAATGCTTCATTGTTCCAATTGGAACAAAAACAGACTGAAAATAAGAAAAATAGAAAAAGAGAATTCTGCTATGATTTTAAGGAAATTAAGGGGCAGATACAGGCAAGGCGGGGAGCCGAAATTGCAGCGGCAGGTATGCATAATATGTTAATGATCGGACCGCCCGGAACAGGAAAGTCTGCTATTGCAAAAGCCATCCCGTCCATATTGCCGGACATGCTGCCTGAAGAACAGATAGAAATATCAAAAATCCAAAGCATAGCAGGACTTTTAAATGGAAGCCTTGTAACAGAGCGACCTTTTCGAAGTCCTCATTACACTGCGACCGTTTCGGCTATGACCGGAGGCGGAATTAATCCAAAACCGGGAGAAATAACATTAGCAAATGGCGGGATTTTATATATGGACGAGTTCCCGGAGTTTTCCAGAGGAGTACTAGAAATGTTAAGGCAGCCTATGGAGGAGCGGCAGGTCGTGGTTTCCCGTGCGGGAGGAAGTTTTACGTTCCCGGCAGATTTTATGTTGGTGGCATCAATGAATCCCTGTAAATGCGGATATTATCCAGATAGAAACAAGTGCAGTTGTACAGAGCGGGATGTAAAAAAATATCTACAAAAAATCAGTGGACCCATTGTTGACAGAATAGATTTGTGCGTGCAGATGAACCCGGTTGCTTTTGGGGAGTTAAAAAGTGAGCAGGTACGGGAAAAGTCACGGGAAATAAAGAAAAGAGTGGATTGTGCTGTTCAAATTCAGCATGAAAGATATCAAAATGACAATATTAATTTTAATGGTCAGCTTTCGGGAAAAGATATTGAAAAATATTGTCCGTTGGGAAAAAAAGAGAGGTCATTAATGGAACAGATATACGAAAAATTTTGTTTGAGTGTAAGGGGATACGAAAAAATAATTAAAGTTGCAAGAACATTAGCTGATTTAAAAGACAAAAAAGAAATATCAACCTCCGAAATAGCTGAAGCCATAAGCTTCCGGAAGGTAAAATAAACAAAAATCTTTTGAAATGCATATATAGAAAGTGGGAAAGTATGAAAAAAAGAGAGTATTGGATATGGTTGTCTTCCGTTGAGGGGATGTATTATGGGAAAATAAAGCGTCTGTTAAATTGTTTTATAACCCCGGAAGGAATCTATAATGCGACAGAGGAACAGTTGATAAAAAAAGCGGGAATTAGAGAAGAAGAAGCATTAAAAATAATCAAGTCAAAAGCGTACTTTGATATTGAAAAGTATTTAAAAAATCTCAAAGAATTAAACATAAAATTAATTACAGTTGAGGACAAAGAATATCCCGAAAAACTAAAGCCCTATGACCATAGACCTTATTATTTGTTTTATAAAGGACAACTGCCCCATTCACATCTTCCCACAGTCTCTATGGTCGGAGCAAGAGCCTGCTCTGATTATGGAAGGAAAATAGCAAGAAATATGTCCAGAGAACTGTCTATGCGGGGCGTTCAGATAATTAGTGGAATGGCAAGAGGAATCGATACATATAGTGGGTTAGGAGCATTAGAAGGAGGGATGCCTGCTTTTGCTGTTCTGGGATGTGGAGTGGATATATGTTATCCTGCAGAAAACATAGAATTATATAACGAAATATGTAAAAAGGGGGGCGTGATATCAGAATACCCACCGGGAACAAAACCTTTGGCATGGCATTTTCCCCAGCGAAACAGAATTATAAGCGGATTGTCGGACAAGGTGGTGGTAGTTGAGGCAAAAGAGAAAAGCGGTTCACTTATCACTGTTGAGTGGGCATTGGAGCAGGGCAGGGATGTTATGGCTGTTCCTGGAAGGATTGGAGAAAGCTTAAGCACTGGATGTAATTGTTTAATTAAGTCGGGAGCGGGCATAATAACTTCCACCGAAGATATACTTGAAGGTTTTTTTGAAGAACTTAAATACGTAGTATTTAGTGGTGAAAATTACGTTGATATAGAAGAAAAACCACTTGAAAAAGATTTGACCTTGGTGTATAGTGAGTTAAGTTTACGGTCTAAAAGCATATATGAATTGATTGAAAATACAGGGCTGGAATATGGTGTTTTGACAGGAATATTACTGCAATTGCAGCTAAAAGGACTGGTAGAACAACCGATAGAAAATTATTATAGGGTAATTTAAGGAGCTGTTTATGGCAAAATATCTAGTGATTGTGGAATCACCTGCAAAGGTTAAAACGATTAAGAAATTTTTGGGAAAGAATTATGAAGTGATAGCTTCCAATGGTCATGTAAGGG
>JAUUNJ010000264.1 GCA_030844625.1 Roseburia sp.
GTCTTTGCAATCTGCTTTGCAGCTGCCTTAACTTCTGCCTGTGTCTTTAAGACGTATACGCCACGGTCTTTGAAAGTCAGTGATACGGAACCGTCCTTTGTAACCTTATACGATTTCTTATTCACAAGAACCAGTTCTCCGGTCTTTTCGTCTTTCTTCATGACTGCAAGTTTTGCACCTGCTTTGACGTCTGCTGCATTTACCTGTACGGTGTATGCAGCGGTTCCATCTGCTTTCTTGACTTCCTGTGTGATGGTTACGTCTTTCGTTCCGGCAGCTTCTGTTACAGCTTGGATCACATCGGCATTTACGGTTGCTTTCACGCCTGTTTTGCTTGTCTTTCCAGTTGCTGCTACTGCTGCCTCTGCGGTTACTTTTCCGCTTGCATCCTTTGTGACTGTTACGGTTGCAGTCGTTCCCTCCGGAAGTTTTTCTGCAGGAATAACGATCGTTGTTGTATCCTTTTTGGTATCTTCAGAAGGCTTGGTTTCGGTTGTTGTGCTTCCACTGGAAGAACTTCCACCGGTAGATCCGCCGTTTGTACTTGAATTATTTTTCAGAACAACGGTACCACCATCTGTTGCCGCTGGAATGATCACTTTAATCTTTCCGTTACTTACCGTATATGTTTTTCCAGAATACAGATCCTTCAAAACAGTTCCATTATTTTCACTAACCGGAATTTCTACAGTCTGTGCAACATCTTTGATATTTAAACCAACATATAATTTTGTTCCTTTGTAGCTTCTGGATACAATATCATAACCATTTTCATCAGATGCTAAAATTGTTTTTCTGTCTCCTCTTGCAAATACATCTGTATATGCATTACGGATAGAAAGCATCTTCTTATAATGCTGATAGGTCTTATTGTCATTACTTACTATTGACCAGTCAAAATCATAACGATTTGTCTGATATGGATAATTATTTAATCCTGTCTGTCCGATTTCTTCCCCATAGTAAATAACCGGCTGTCCTTTTGCAGTAATCTGCAGGCTTGCGGCTACCATGGATGCCGCAGTTGCTGCGTCTTCAGCCATTCCACCATCCAAAAGTTTCTTCTTAAACCCATCCTCGTCATGACTTCCAAGGAACTGACCTGTCATATATGTATTGTTTAATACACTATTTCTGGATGTCAGGAAACTTTCTACGGAAGAAATATTTCCCTTTACAAAATTAGTTGCCTGATCGTTAAAATCAAAATCCAGATCTGAATCCATTTCTCCGGTTCCTAAAGTATTGCCATTAGAAGCATAGCCTCCTCCTGCATACTCTCCAATCATCTTAAAATCTGAATCTACTTCCGTCAGAGCATTCTTTAACTCTGCCCAAGTATCGTTTTCCACATGTTTAACTGTATCAACACGGAAATAGTCGATGCCAAAATCCTTTACCCACTGGGTCTGCCACTTTACAAGCTGTGCACTGACTGCTGGGTCTTCTGTTCTGAAATCCGGTAAATTGCTTAATGAGTCTTTCTGATCACTTCCAGATACGATATCTTCTCCGCTTCGGATCATATCACCAAAGTCCGTATCATATCCGGCATGGTTAACCACAATATCTACCATAATACGAATACCGCGGTTATGTGCCTGATCGATCAATGTCTGGAATTCTTCTTTTGTTCCAAGCGTTGGGTTCAGTTTTGTAAAATCGCTTGCCCAATATCCATGGTATGCAGCATTGTACGGAACATCTTCTTTTCCCGTGTCAGTTACCGTAACTCCCGGAATATTTTCTACAATAGGAGTAATCCAGATTGTATTAATTCCCAAATCCTCTAAATAGTCTAACTTTTGTGTAATTCCTGCGAAATCACCACCATGATACAGACCTGCATTATCCTTTCCGTAAGTCTTTGCTCCGCTTGCTGTATTGTTTGATTCATTTCCATCAAAGAAGCGGTCCGTTACCATAAAATAAATAACAGATTCATCCCAATCAAAATCTTTCGCATTTTTTCTGGTTCGGGCAGTCACTTCCACCTGTACACTTGTTGAATACTCATTTCCATACTGATCTGTTACAACAATTGGCAATGTCTTTTTTCCTAATGTTGTATCAGTTGTAGCTGAAATTGTTACAGCCTTTAAATCTGGTACAATTGCTAATGCACTACTTCCACCTAAAGAAGAAACATCAATGCTTGCAGATGCAACTTCTAATTTCTTCGTATCATTCTTGTCCTGATTTACCGTGAATTTTACAACATTATTCTCGTTATAATTAAATGAAGCGTTCATTACTTCTGCCTGAATAGTGGCATTCAGCTTATAATACTCAATATAAGAATAATCGTTTCCCGCTTTTTGTTCCTGCTTATCGTTATATTTATCTAAAATATATTCATCCCCGACTTTATAACGATAATATGTACGTCCGCTTTCCAGTTTGTTATAGTTATACTCAAAACGCTTATTCCCAGCATTATAAGTCATTTCACATTCCGTACCATTGATATCTACAGATACCTTCATATCTGCAAGCTTATCATCAATTAAGGCGTTATCATCCCGATAATAAAATGCAATCTTATTTTCTTTTGGAAGGACTTCATATCCCTTATTGTATGGAGCACTCAATACAGGTTCTTCGCCCTGTTTCATGTTCGCACATACAACATTCTGATCCTCTGGAAATGCAATAGAATGATCTCCACCATCCTTGACCCAGTCAGAACCGGAAGAATCCACTGCAATAACGAAATCAACTTTTGTACAGCTTGACTTTACCGGAACTTTAATTTTCCATTTTCCTGCTCCTGCGGATTCAAATTTTTTCAATTCTGCCGCAAAACCAGTGGTCCATGAATAAAACTCCGGGGTGGTTGTTAAAGTATCATTTTCATATTCAAGATAAAAATATCTTGGGTCTTCTTTGGTAATAGTAGGTTTTTCTGTAACTGGTGTTTTTCCATACACATACCATAAGGTTACTTCTGAAGTATTCTCATCAATAGTATATAATCGATTGCCATCTTGTCCACCATCCCAGGATCCAGCTTGATCTCTAGCAATAATTCCAAGTGAATTGTATGGCACCGTAACCGTTCCCTGTACCCATGTTACATTATTTTCTGTATCTTCTACCGTTTTATTTAAAGTAACAGTCGTATTGTTATTGTTACTCCCACCATTCTCAAAAATGTAAATATCCGATACCCCGGGCTTCATTTCCAAATCCTGAGAATACATATTTATGGTTACCTGATACTGCTTTTCTACAACTGGAATTGACATTTCCTGTTCGAAATCACCACAAGAAACAATAACCGTCACTTCCGTCAAAGACGTGTCTTTTGCAACAGAAAGCCTATTGTCTGTCAATGTTACTCCCGCTATTTCTTCTTTTAACCTATAAGAAACATTAACATCATTTGCATCAGCTGAAGTGCCATCATAATATTTTGCAGATGTTTTTAATTCTTTTGTTTTTCCCTTTGAAATATTTCCATTATCAACTACAAGTTTCTTTAACTTTTTCTGGCTAACATCTACATTATTTGATGTATCTGTAAGGTCAATTGTAAAAGTAACATCAGATGGAGCCTCTATGGTCACGCTACGATTGCCACCACTGCCTGATCCATTTCCCCATGGCTTATCCCATCCGCAGTTCTCAGGATCCTGTAAAATCTTATAGGAATATGTACCTTTTGCAACATTATGAAAAGTAATACTGAACTTATTTTCATCTGACTTATCCTGCTCCAATACATTTCGTGTATCATTTGCATCCCAGTTGCTATTTCCAGTCAATCCGGAATCTCCTGCAAGTGTAAATGTATTTTTAATTTCAGCAGCTTTAATTTCTGTTGTTTTTTCAGCACTTGTATACCATTTTTCCACTGAAGGATCAAAATATGCTTCTTTATATCCTTCATTTGCAATTTGGGCATTCCAGCATTTGTATTCTTTACCTTCTTTATTAACAAACTGCAAGCCATCTATAGTCCCAGATATTACGACATATCCCCATCCTTTATTTGTTTGATCAGCTAATAATGTTGGATATTTAGCGCCTGTTGTTCCCCAAGTGCTTGGACGGAATGCGTGCTCTGTATCCCCATTAGAAACTTTAGCATCAGTCCAAACATTTACGCCCCAATCCGTTACTGTAGTTCCATCCGGCAACTCAAAATATAATTTTACAGCTGCCTCTTCTGCTTTTGCCTGTACCGCCCCAATCGGCAAAAGTGTCAGAACCATCGCAATTGCAAGTAAAAAACTCACAAAACGGTTCTTTGTTGAAAACCTTCTCTCTCCCATTTTTTCCTCCTTTTGAATGATTTTTCGGTTTTTTTCGTTTTTCATTATACTTGAAAATGTATGCGAAATAAAGTTGGAAAAACTGCCAAAAAACCTCTGGAAATTTTGTCTAAAAATTCCAGAGGTTTTTTTCACTTATTATACACATTGTATATTCATTTTTGTTGCTGCAGTACCAGC